>NZ_CXON01000018.1:0-86746 GCF_001269405.1 Limnohabitans sp. 2KL-3 | reverse complement strand
TCAGACGTGTGCTCTTCCCTGGCGCTGTAGGGGGGACTGGAAGTGTCACCGTTGTTCAACTCCAAGGCGCTCAGGAATTGGACCTTCATGCCTTGGTCGATACCGATTTCGGGTCTACAAACGGTGCTGGTAACGCCCTGTCAGTTCCCGAGATTGCACCACCTCCGCAAATGGGTAATTTGTCCACATCCGAATTGATTCAAATTGTGCGGACACGTGCACGAGAGACGGCGCAATTGCTGATCAAAGCGACGGCTGAAGTGATCGAAGCGCAAAAGATGGAAATCAAGGCCAAGGCTGAAGGCAAGATCAAGGATCTGAACGAATCCATCAAAAAACAGGAAGAAGCCCAAAAAATGAAAGAGGCGATGGACATCCTGAAATATGTGATGTACGCCATCTCAGCCATTGTGATTGCTGTGATGGCGGTGGCTGCCGTTGTCTCTGCCGTTTTCACGGGGGGGGCCACGCTGGCCATTTTGGCCACCGTATCCGCACTGCTGCTTGTTGCGACCGTGATGGCCACGGAGATCAAAGACGATGAGGGCAAATCGGGCATGGACAAGGGCATGGAGGAGTTTTCAAAATTCATCGCCAACGCTGTTGCAGGATTCGCCTCATGGGGGGGTGAAAAAATTGACCCCGAATCTTCAGAAATGAAGGAAGGTAGCTCGATTGCTGCTGCCGCCATTTTGGCTGCTGTGCAGGTTGCTATTGCAGTGGTAATGGCCGTGGCCTCATTTGGTGGTGCCGCAGGGGCAAGTATCACCAATGTGGCTGGTGCTGCTGGGCGGGCTGCCACTTCCATTGTCAATACTGTTCTCAAGGCTGCAGCCGACATGATCATGTCGGCTTTGAAAATTTCAATGGAGGCAATGAAGACCGTCATGAATGTGGCCAAAGCCATGATGGTGGTGTTGAACGTGGTGCAAGCCTTGTCCACGATTGCCTCTTCAGGTACCAAAATCGCCGTTTCTGTGAAAGAGTATGAGTCTTCGGTCAAAAAAGCAGAAATTGCAGAACTCAAGGCCATGATCAAGATGCTTCAGGCTTTGCTGGAGCAGGACTCGAAGTTCCTTGAGCAATTGATGGAAATCCAGAGCAAGCTGGATCAGGGTGTGGCGACGATCATGCGCAATGAGCATGAGACCTCACTCAAGATCGAAAACATCCAGCAACTGGCCTGAATTGGAGCAACACACCATGCAAGACGTTTTTCAAAATTCATTTGATGCCCTGATCGGGGACATGGGCGATGACCTGTCTCTGGAAGACAAAGAGATCCTCATCAAGAATGTTTCCGAGCTGATTGTTCATGCCTACGAGTCCAATTTCCCGGACATGGGTGTTGCCGTAGGCTTGCCTCAGGATTATTTTGATGGTCTCCATGCGGTGGCGGCCAAATACGCCAGCAACGAACGTTACGAAGACGCCAGTGTGCTGTTCAAACGTTTGATGCAACTCAAGCCCACCGAAGCTGTTTATTACAAGGGGCTTGGGGCTTGTCAGCTAGGCCTGAAAAACTACCAAGGTGCGGAAGTGGCGTACAGCTCAGCAGAGATGCTCAAAGCGCAAGATCCTGAGATCCATTTCTATTTGGGCCAGGCTTTGTATTTTCAAAAGAAATTTGCGCCTGCATTTGACAATTTCCGTTTCGCCCGTGTTTTGGCAGAAAAGTACCCTGAAGAGGCCGGCAAAATCGCAGAGTGGTCAACTCAGCTGCTAGAGCGCTTGAAACCCTTGGTTTCACCTGAACAAGCGGCCAAAATCGATTTGCGTCCAAAGACTCATTGAGTCATGGGTGCGGGCGAATACCCGCAAGAACCAGTGGCTGAAGTCACTGGTTCGTATTTGGGCGAACCCATTTTTCTTCCGCCACTGCGCAGACCCTTGGGTTGGCGAGAGCTCGACAGCAAGACATTGCTGTTGCGTGCACATGGCTTGATTGCCTCGCAATGCGCAGCGATCGGCTGGTCTGACTCCAGCCATTTGGATGACACAAGGCGAACAACAGCCTTTGGCCTCGATTTGATTGACCGAAGGCAATTGCCCTCATCAGAGAGTTTCTTCATGGAGGAATGGTCTCGCCTTCAAGCAGTGGCCGAGCAGCCAAGGTCTGATCAAGATTCAAAGCCCGATCAATCACCCAAAAAAACGGGGCGATATCCTGGTTGGGTTTTGATGGCAACGTTGGTTTTGGCGGCTTTGCAGCTGGCCTTGTTTTGGGTTGCAATCAGCCCGACCGAGGTGATTGAGACCGCCAAAAGATCCATTCGCCAGTGGCAAATCGCACATCCAGCTACTGAAGCTGCAGCAGCGAGCTCGACTTCATCTGAATGGACCAGTCCAACAGAAGATCGCGCCAATTGGTGGATGTCATGGAAACAAACATCCATGACAGGAATTTTGACCCCCACCCATGAAGTTCCAGTAGCCGATGTGCAGCGCTTGCCTCCTGCGAAAAAGGCTGAAAAATGAGCTTGTTTGGGCCCATTACCAGTGAATTCAACCCTAAGACCAAGGTGACTCAGCATGATCGAGTCGCTCCTCATTCACACTTGGATGAGATTTTGGCTTGGTGTTCGGAGTTGATGACAGAGACTGAACTGGGGCAGAAAACTTTGCAGTGGTCAGAACTGTTGAATGCCCTAGAGGCCGTGGCTGTGTGGTTGTTGGAGCAAGGTCGGCCCAGCGATGCTGTCAAAGTGATTGAAACGGCGACTCATCTCAGCCCGTCAGAAAAACGCTTGCAAAAGTGTTTGGCTGTTGCATTGACTGCATCAGGCGAACACAGCCGTGCTTTGTCTTCTTGGCAAAGATTGTGTGAGCTGACACCACATGATGCCGAAAATCAACTCATGCTTGCTCAAGCATTGCATATGTCTGGTGACACAAGTGCAGCCAGGACTTCCTTCCAACTCTGGTTTTCAACATGGAGCGACTTTGATCAATGGCCCATCGGCTTGAAGGAGCCAGCCATGCAGTGGTATCGATGGCTGAATTTTTCTCCTCCATCCGCTAGCTTCATGAGCGATTAACTTTTGAAGGGGAAAAATTTTTCATGTTCAATCAAGTCATCCACCATCAACTCTGACAGCAAGGAGCCAGCCATGAGCATCGATACGACCAGCCGCATCAATACACCCTATGTTCCACCACCTCCTTCGGGTGTCGGTCAAGCTGGCGGTGTTGATAAACCCAAAGGCGCATCAGATTCACAAGGGGTGCGCCCGCCAGGAGGCCTGTCTGTGCCGGTGGGCTCGGGAGAGGTGTCCTATTCATCGCCGAACTTGGAAGGTATTGATTGGGATGCGCTGACCTCCGATTACAAAAACGTTGAAAACGTGGCAGTGAGCATGACGGCCATTTTGGTTCTCTTGGTTGAGGCCATGAAAGAGATGCGCAAGAGCCAACGGGAAGCTTGGATGGATGAAGCGCAAAACGCCTTGCAGCAAGGCCTGAATGCGGCCGATCAGATGCGCTCTTCCGCTGTGGCCAAGCTGGCGGCCGATGTGGTGTCGAATGCCGCTGCGATTGTCACGGCTTCTGTGTCGTTGATCTCTTCTTCCATTGGTGCATCAAGGGGGCATAAGGCGGACCTTGCGATCGAAGCCAGGGCCGATGATTTGTTTGGTCCCAAAATCAATAATGCGGCATTGGCACCTGATTTAAAAGCCGACTTGAAAGTGGATCTGAAGGCCGATTTGGCCAAAGCGGATATCAAAGCCGATATCAAGGCTGAGGTCAAAGCAGAGGTGAAGGCCGATGTGGAGTTGACCCAAGCCAAAGCGGAAGTCAAGGCCGATGCTGACATCAAGCAGGAGGTGAAAACCGAGGTTGAAATCAAGACGGATACCGAAGTCAAGGCGGATGTGAAAGCCGATGCCGAAGTGAAGGCGGAGGCCAAAACAGAAGTGAAGGCGGAGGCCAAAACAGAAGCTAAGGCGGAGGCCAAAACAGAAGCTAAGGCGGAGGCCAAAACTGATGGCAAGGCCAAAGCCGATGCAGTCAAGAAAACCTACGTGGATGGTGACACATTGGCTAACCAAAAAGACCGCGCCAAGTGGGTGACTCAAGAGAAAGCCAACTGGCAAGCAGGGTTTGATCATGGGATCAACATCGCCAAATCTTCCGCTGAGATTGGTGCGACCATGGCCAAAACAGGTGCAGCGATCGGTGAATACATTTCGGGTCGGATGCAGGCCCAAGCCAAAGAGTTTGAGGCGCAAGGTTCCTATTCTCAAGCGTTGATGCAGGCTGAGTTGGAATTTGCCAATCAGACCCGCGATTCAATCAGAGCAATCTTGGACACGCTCAAGAGTGTGGAGTCGGCCAAGCACCAAGCGACTCAAGGTATTTACAATATCTAATTAGACTTTGGTATATACTCGATTCAACGCCTATGGATCGGGTGGCAACTGCAACGCATGATGCCCTTCGGTAGGGCTCATGCCGTTGATGGGGTGCCATGGATTCCTTGCTCAAATCTTTTAC
Organism: Limnohabitans sp. 2KL-3; assembly: GCF_001269405.1. Classification (NCBI taxonomy): domain Bacteria; kingdom Pseudomonadati; phylum Pseudomonadota; class Betaproteobacteria; order Burkholderiales; family Comamonadaceae; genus Limnohabitans; species Limnohabitans sp. 2KL-3. The sequence continues at coordinate 82,252 of NZ_CXON01000018.1, read as the reverse complement.
CGAGGATGTAGATCTGCTGCTGACTGAGGTCTGTATGACTGGGGCCATGTATGGCTTGGATCAGGCAGTCACAGCCATCGCAGACCATTTGCGAGAGATGCCGCGCACGGAAGGTGCTGCTTTGCTGGCCATGGCTTTGTCCAAAACAGCGGTTCGCGATTTTTCTGCAGCTGAAAAATTAACAGATCGGGTTTTGCAGAACCCGCACATGTCCAGGCTGCATGAGGAAGCTGCTGCCTTTAGAAATTTGGCGCAACAACTTCGGTCAGGGCGAAAACCTCACATCGGCTCTGTGGAACGTTGAAGTGCAAAACACAGATTGGCGCGACATGTTGAGCACATGGGCTCAATGTGGTTTGGCTGGCGTGTTTCCGATGCGTGGCCGGCAAATGTCTGGGATCGGGCGAGTGCAAGCGGTCAGTCGTGTTTCACCATCGGCACCTTTGGATCAATCGCGCTGGCTGGGTCAAACACATCACATTGTGCGGCCGGATGTCCGCGATATTGCCTCCCAAGACATTGTTCTTTTTAACAGCCTTTTAGGGCAGAGACCAGCCTTGACGGGGAATACAAATGACAAGGTCGACACCATGGTGATCAATGAGGGTTCTCAGGCCGACCGCATCCACGCCACACTTGTTCATCTGCGGGCCGTCAAGGGCCTTTGAGTCGAATACTGAGGGAAAACAACATGAATGCCATCATGCATTTGGGACACAAGCTAGCAAGCCGATTCGGTCACTGGTTGAGCAGTGCAATGCTGATGTTTCTGTTGACAGGCTGCAGTTCCGAGATGCTGTTACGAGACTTGACTGAAAGAGATGCCAACGAAATTGTGAGTGTCCTCTACACCAGTTCGATTGAAGCGCAAAAGATTCCAGACGCCAAAGGAAAATCATTTTCGGTTCAAGTGCTTTCAAGCGATTTACCCCGTGCAGTTGCTGTACTGAGGGCTTTGGGATTGCCCAAGAGTCCTCGAACTAACCTCAATGAGGTGTTCAGATCCACTGGATTTGCGCCCACACCTTTTGAAGAGCGTGTGCGCTATCTATTTGGTCTGGCCCAAGAAGTTGAACGCACAATTTCCTTGATGGAAGGGGTGCTTCAGACCAGAGTCCATGTGGTCACACCAGATGGTTCATCGAAATTGATTGATTTGCAACAATCAAAAGCGTCTGTTTTTGTCAGTTACGACGACCGTTATGACATTGAAGCGCTGGTTCCAAGAATTCGAAAATTGGTCAGTGACTCCATTGAAGGTTTGTCACCCAGTAAAGTTGAAATTTTGGTGATTCCTTCCCGTGTCGATTTGAAGTCAGTGACCGAGGTGCCTATCCAGCGCATGTTGGGTGTTCGTGTCCACAAAGATGACGTGTTCATGTTGATGATCGAAGTGGCCATTGTTTTGGCTCTCTTGTTGGTCAGTGTGGCCATGCAAGCTCGTGCCTTTTTACATCCTTTGTTGAGAAAGTTGTTACCAAGACGGTTTGGTCATTCTGGCAGTCGGGTTGAACCCACTGGGCGTCCAGCTTAGGTGATGGGGGGATGAGCATGTCGCAACACCTGTTGAACGCTCCAGATCAGGCGTTGTACGATGCTTTGAACAGATTTGTTTGGCACCCCGAGAAGTGGCTTCGTCAAACTGGATTGTCTGTGAATGCACCGTCCTTAAAACAGATGGATGTCCAGACGATCCGACGACATGTCAGTGAGATTTCAAAGGCTTGTGATTTGCCCTTGGCATTGTGGAGAAGTCCTGAAGCTCCAGGAGCCTTAAGGCTTGCACTCTTGTCTCGTGATGAATGGATGCGATTAGGCCTGGTGGTGTCCATGCTTCCAATGTGTGGACGCGCTCATGGTTCTATCGATGGTCATTTCAGGCGCATGGTCAAGCAATGCCTGGATCAGGATGGTTTAGAAAAACTCGATCATGGATTTCCGAGTGCTCAATTGACGACACGTTTGGGGCCGGGTGCATGGCGAAATGCAGCTGGGGTGGCCCTAGGGGGCGTCAGTGCAATCATTCATCAAATTTGTGATTGGCCTGAAGCCGTTTCCAACAGATTCAGTCTGGCTTTCGAGCCAGGTGAGTTGAATAAGCCACCGTCAGTTGTGGGATTGAATTCTGAATGGATGGAGTTTGCATGCAAAATTTCATGGCCAGACCACCCGTGGCTGTGCTCCTGAGTGCTGATCGACCGGTTATTGGACCTGGTGTCAAGCGTTTACGCGCCGATGAATATCGTTGTCTTAGCGATGCTTGGACTGCTTTGGATTTGGCAAAAACTCAAGCTGATGCCATCGTTGGCCGTGCAGACGAGGTTCGTCTGCAGGCCATGGCGGAGGGCTTGAAAGAGGGGCGTCGTGCTGCCAGAGATGAAATGATTCAGTCTGTGACTGCGATGCGTTCAACTTTGCGGCGATGGGTCTTAGAGACCGAACCCAAATTGGTTGAGTTGGTAGCCCGTTGTGTTCGCGAGATCGTCACCAACGTAGATACCTTTTCATTGGTACGTGGCTCCGTTGGCCGTGCACTTGGCGAGATGGTCATGGCCCCTGATGTTCGAATACAAGTTCATGAGTCTCATGTGCCTGCAATTCGTGAGCAATTAGCCCAACTGATTCAAGAATACGATTTAAGAGGAGTGCTTCGGGTCGAGGCATCCAACGCTTTGCAACCGGGTGACTGTGTGGTGGAGTCTCCTTTGGGTTTGATTGACCTGCGAGTTGATTCCCAATTACGTTTTGTTGAACAAACTCTCAAGCCTGCATCATGACTGAAAGCATGATGTCCCAGTCATCGCAAGTCGCACCCGACCTAACGCCCATTGCAGACGAGGAAGACGCTGGAATGAGGGACCTACATTCCTTCGATGGACAAAATCCGTTGCTGGACGCGCTCGGTCGAGTTGAATTGCGTTTGCAGCGCTTACACACCAAGGTGTTGGCAGGCAAAGTGGTTGAAGCCATCGGCACGGTGGTCAAAGTGGCCTTACCCGGAGTGGGCGTTGGTGATCTTTGCGAGTTTCGAAAGCCAGATGGCCGTCCCTTATGTTTTGGCGAAGTTGTTGGATTTGCCGGAGAACTTGCCGTGGTCGCCGTTCTTGGTGAGAGTCAGGGTATCTCTGCACAAATTCAGGTCTTCCCTGCAGGAGCTGCCCAAAGCGTTGAGGTGTCAGAGGAATTGCAAGGTCGTATTTTGGATGGAATGGGACGACTGTCAGATGGTGGGCCGCCTTTGACCAAGCCTGGTGTCCTTTGGCCCATTTACAACGACCCACCACCGCCGATGACACGCAAGGTGATCAACAAACCCTTGCCCATGCGAGTCAGGGTTTTGGATGGTCTTTTGACCGTAGGTGAAGGACAGCGAGTGGGTGTTTTTGCAGCGGCCGGTGTGGGCAAGTCCACGATTCTTTCGCAATTGGTCAAAGGCGCAGATGTCGATATCCGTGTCATTGCCCTGATTGGTGAACGAGGCCGCGAGGTCAGAGAATTTGTGGAGCACAGTTTGGGTCCAGAGGGCATGGCCAAATCCATCGTTGTGTGTGCAACTTCTGACCGCTCATCACTCGAACGCGCACGCGCTGCGTACCTTGCGACTTCAATCGCTGAGTATTTCCGAGATCAAGACAAAAAAGTTCTGTTGCTGATGGATTCAGTCACGCGCTTTGCTCGTGCCTTGCGAGAAATCGGTTTGTCTGCAGGTGAGCCGCCTGCTCGGCAAGGCTTTCCACCTTCTGTTTTCTCAACATTGCCGCGTTTACTTGAGCGCTCTGGAATGGGGCCTCGTGGATCGATCACTGCCTTGTACACCGTACTTGTAGAGGGTGATGACATGACGGAACCGATTGCTGATGAAACCAGATCCATCTTGGACGGGCACATTATCCTTTCGCGCGATCTGGCAGCGGCGAATCATTTTCCGGCTGTGGATGTGCTTGCAAGTGCGTCGCGTGTGATGTCCATGATTGACACACCTGACCACTTGAAGATGGCTGGACGTATCCGTGAGTTGATGTCCGCCTACAAACGATCTGAGCTTTTGGTGAAGATTGGTGAATACAAAAAAGGAGCAGATCCCCTGATCGATGAAGCCCTGGACAAGTGGCCGCGTATCCAGCGATTTTTGCGGCAAGCCACCACGGAATTCACTGATTTTGATGACACACAAAACCAATTACGGGCCTTGGTCAATTGATTTGCATCACAACTTATACAAAAGTAAATTATACTAAGGTCTAAGAATTGAAGGTGATGCAAGCTATGTCGCAAGAAATGACTACTGCCAATGGAATGGCCAAGATGCCTGTCGAATTGACTTTGACAGTCGGTACTGTGACATTGCCGTTGGAGCGCTTGATGGAAATGTCTGAAGGTCAAACATTGACAGACGAGGTGATGAGCTATTTTCCTGGCGTCCGCTTGCACATGAATGACCGCTTCGTAGCTGAAGGAGAACTCGTGCGTATTGAAGGGCGTGTTGGTTTGCGCATAACCCGATTGATCGCCTAAAGAGCCCTTGAGATGGAATCGGCATTTTTTGGCTTCTCTCAAAATCAGATTGCTTTATTAGTCATTCTCGGTTTATTGCCGTTTTTATTAATAGCACTAACATCATTTATAAAATTTGCAGTTGTTATTTCGTTGCTGCGAAATGCTTTGGGTATTCAGCAAATACCACCCAACATTGTTATTTACAGCATAGCCTTGGTCATGACCGGTTACATCATGTTGCCAACCGGTATCGCTTCTGGCCAGGTCATTGCAGATGCATTGCAACGCAACAAACCAGTCTTATCGCAAATACAGGATGTTGCCGAGCCATTTGTAGAGTTCATATCGCGTGTGGCAACTCGCGAAAATGTGGAATTCTTTAGGGATTCGGCCAAAAGAATGTGGGGGGAGGACATTGCACGTGAAGTTTTGGATCCGGAAGCAAAGCCGTTAACAAGAATGGTCATCATGATGCCTGCTTTTGTAATCTCCGAATTGACCAGAGCGTTCCAAATTGGTTTTCTGCTTTACCTCCCATTCATTGTCATTGATTTGATCGTTGCGAATATTTTGCTTGCTCTTGGTATGTCATCTCTGTCCCCCGTGACAGTTTCATTGCCTCTGAAATTATTATTATTTATTGCACTCGATGGTTGGAAAAGATTGCTTGAAGCCATGGTTCTCAGTTATGGAATAACATAATGCTTGCAGACAAAGAAATATTGAACCTTGCAAGTCAATCTTTGACTTTGGTTCTGACGGGTTCACTTCCAGCGATTGCAGCAGCTGCTATCGCTGGTGTGGCGGTAGCCCTTTTCCAAGCATTGACACAAATTCAAGATCAAGGTCTTCCCACAGCCATAAAATTTTTCGCTGTTTTGTTTGTGTTATTTCTTACATATGTCTCAGATGCAACAGCGATAGCCAACTTCACATCAAATTTATTCTCACTGATAGAAACCATATAAATTGTTTAAAGGTATTACGGTTTAAAAAATAAATTATGTATAGTATATCGCTAGACACTGCTGCAATAATGATTTTATGTTTTGCTAGATTATTTGGATTTGTATATTTTTTTCCATTAATTGGCGGTGATCAGGTTCCACCTTTGGTTAGAACGCTGATGTGTATGACCTTGACGCCTTTTTTGGGAATGCCAATGATTTCAAATGAATCACTGAATCAAGATATATATCAATTATTTTATGCATTATTGATAAAGGAAGCATTGGTGGGATCATTTATAGGCCTTGTGGTTGGATTGCCAATGCGTCTTCCAGATATTATAGGAAGTATGATTGATAACCAACGTGGATCAGCTGTGACCGATACATATAACCCAGCTTCTGGCAGTGATGCTTCATTATTGGGACAGCTTTTATCTTTAACTTTGGTAGTTTATTTTTTAAGTTCTGGTGGTTTTCAGCAACTCATTGGTATGCTGGCAGGAAGTTACAAGTTAATACCAGTGAACTCCTTTTTTCCCGTGACAAATGAAAATGCATGGACAGTACTTTTGGAAATATTTTTACGTTATCTAACAGTATTCGTCATCATGACACTGCCGATCATGGCAGCCATGTTTTTGGCCGAGATTTCATTGGCGCTGGCTTCTAGATTTGCCCAATCATTGAATGTATTTTCGCTTGCACAACCGATTAAAGCAATGGTCGCGATCAGCATGCTGGTCACATTGATGCCGAAGATCAACCGTGAATTAACTGGATTCATGAATGATTTGATCAATAAATTTGGTGGATCATGAACAATGACATAAAAAATGAGTGAAAAAACTGAACCCCCAACGCCAAAAAAATTGCGCGATGCGCGTGAAAAGGGTAACTTACTTAAATCAACTGAGATTGTTTCGACAGTAGTGATGTTGGCAGGACTTTTGGCCTTGTATGTCATTGCAACTGATGTACCAAAGCGATTTCAAATGGCGCTTGATGAACTGGTTGCGATGATCAGACTCGTAGATTTAGGGACCCATGGAACACGATTTGCATATACATTGGCCATTGAGGTGTTGATGGTTGTAGGAATTGTATATGCTGCAATATTGATCTCAATATTTGTGACAAATATTGGACAGATTGGTCTTTATCTTTCAGCATCAAAATTTAGTCAAGGTTTGGAATCTTTAAATCCGGTAACTAACGCAAAAAACCTTTTTTCAAAGAAGACTCTGACGCAGTTTGCAGTGAATTTCATCAAAGTTTCGGTCATTCTGGGTGTAGCTTGGTGGCAAATTTCGCTTGAAGAAAGAAGTCTTGCTGAAAAAATCTATTTATGTCGTCTAGATACATTTTGCGGCCTTCAAGTTGTCGCAAGTTTAGGTTTCAGATTGCTGATGTGGATGACCTGTGCAATGGTTCCTATTGCAGCAGCAGATTGGTTAATTCAACGGCACTTTTACATGAAGGATCTGATGATGAGCATTGATGAGGTTCATCGTGAATACAAAGAACAGGAGGGGTCTCCTGAAATGAAAGGTCATCGCCGTCAAGTTGCCCACGAAATTGTTCACGAGGATCCTGCACCCAAAGCGCGTTCAGCAAGTGTGGTTGTTCGCAATCCAACTCATGTCGCCGTTGCACTTCGATACGAACCTGATGTGGTTCCTTTACCGTACATCATTTGTAAAGGTACTGATCAGTTGGCGGCCAGAATTATTCGAGAAGCTGAGTTGCATGGTGTCCCCACATTTGAGGACATTCCTTTGGCGAGGGGCCTGAACGATGCATGCGAAGAAGGTGAGCACGTACCAACAACTTACATCGAACCTGTTGCTCGTGTCATACGCTGGTTGTACTTGAATTATCCGGACAAAGTGTTTGCAGGTGACCAAAGGGATGCACGCGAGAGCTTGATCAATAGAAGTTCAAGAGCACATTCCTATCGTGATGGCAGCACTTATGGTAATGCACGAACATTTGGAAATAGAGAACCACAATAGTGATGGCGATGCACATAAAAATTGATGGCTTGAGGGCCATGAGAAATTCAAACTTGCTTTCGACTTGTTTGAATTTTGGATGGTTTTGTATCCATCATGGCTTCCTCTTTTTCAATGGTGTTTGCAAGTTCCAGGAGTTTGCTTCGTTCATCAGGAGAGGTCATTAACTTGGCAGGAATGCTGACCCTGTTCAGTACGCCGCTAAGCTGCAACAGTTGATGTGAAACTCTTTCACTGAACTGAAGAGCTGTCTCCAATTCCTGAGCAGTTTTACGCAAACGGATGTCTTTTATAACTTGTTTGTTGATTGCCACGGTTATAAACTCCTACCACTAGCTCATTCAAAACAAGCTCTAATTTTACCAAGCCATTATGATCGATACTGATAATTTTTACAAAAGTTTGGGTGCCTTGCGCCAGATTGGGCCTGACGAACAACTGATGATCGCAGAAGGTCTCAGGGTTGCCTGTGAGGTCCATCAATGGACTCTTTTTTTAGAGCAAGTCATGAATACAGAAGATCGATTGCAAGCATTGTTCAATAGTGCACGTAAGGTGAAACAAGTGATACCCTTAAGCACCAGATCGGGTTGGCTCGCCATTCGCTGTCCTAGTGTTGTCCCTGAGGATGAAACTGCTGTCTCTTTGGCCAAGCTTCGTCAAGTGGTCGAAGAACTTGGTATCTCTATTGATTCGTCATATGGATAACATTGCCAGATAATTTGGTCATCTGATCATGAATGCAGTTTATTGGACAGGTAAAGTAATTTTAAATATCACACCCTCGTTAACTGCAGCTTTAACTTCAATATGACCTTTTAAGCGCTCAACTGCCAATCTGACAATGTTCAATCCAAGACCGAATCCCGGCTTATTGCTGGAATTTGGTAGACGATTGAACGCTTCAAATATATGAGAGGCACTTTCTGAATCAAAACCAACACCGTTGTCCTTGATTAAAAGTGCCAAAATATCCTTTTGTTGATGGTCGCGCTTTATTTCAACAGTAACATGTGTATTCCCAGTATTGAATTTGAGTGCATTCGTAATTAAATTAACAAAGATTATTCGAAACAGTGATGCATCTGAATTAAAGTATCCCAAATCTCCTATATCAATTTCAGGCATTTGTTGCAGCTGTGTTCCATAAGACAAAGACATGAAAGCCTCTCGAGCTGCATTTCGCGCAATTTCAGTTAAATTTAGGGGTGTTATCTCAATTTCTTTGCCGTAAGTTCTGGCCAGTAAAAGCATCGTATTGATGGTGGTTTGTGACTCACGCACTTGATCATTGATTTGCTGAAGTGCCTCACTGGTTGAATTAAAATTACCCAGCTCTAAGTGTTTGCGTGCTGTGTAGGCCAACATGTCAATACCACCAAGCGGACCTCGCAGATCATGCGAAACATTCCTATTAAAACTTTCAAGTGCTTGGATAATCCCTCTGAGTTCAGTTGTTCTTTCTTGGACTTTTCGGTCCAAGCTTCGATTGGCCAACTCGATAGCTTCTTCTGCGCTTCGTCTTTGTTTAATTTCAGCTCGTAGCTTTTGCCTGTCTCTGAGCAATGATGCCATCAGCATGATTTGAGTTAACAAAACAGCCGGTATGCCAGTCCAAAATCTTAAAACCAAGGTCGTTGCACCGGAAAATGCGACTGTAAAGGTAATAACAGGAACACTGAGAATTGCAAGTCCAATAAAAAGATGTCCCATTTTAGGATCTCTTTTCTCCATTGCAATGGCAGCGATTCCTGCAGCTAGAATCGTTGGCATTTGTAAAAAAATGACCCACAGTCTAAGAATTTTGATATCAAGTATCAGAAATAAGGTTCCTGCAATTAGATAAATAATTTGTGGTAAGACAACAATCCACAAGAGTTTTTTGCGAGTTTTTTCAATCAACGGCAGGTACTGCAACATGGCCGCGCATGAGAATCCTAAAAAACCTGCAAAGAAGGGTTGAGCCCAAAACCAATCCCAATCCAAATAGGGTTTACCTGGCATTTGCATCCTGGTCGTACCCCATGCCAATGCACCCATCAGTGCAGCCACAGACATGTTTGCAAAAAACTTCTCGTTTGTTCTTTGATAGGCAAGTCCAAAAAGGATGGCTTGGATCAAAAAAATGATCGCTAGCAAATCATTGGCGGAATAGGGCTGGAAAACAGACTCAGGTAGAAAAGACATAATTTAAATATCTTTGAAACTATTGAATTGGAATGTAGGATACTATTGTGATTGAATAAAATAAAGTAATTTTAATTATGATAGAACTAATACTTGTGAATTAAATTAATACTTGTCTGAAAGTTAAAAATGGCCTTGATCGATTGATGGTCATGAGTCATTTTACTGGAGAGATCAATGCAACCATGATGCTGTAACAAGAGAAGTTCATACACTTTCATATCTAAGCCTCAGTTCAACCTTGTTGAGTCATCATGGGCATTGCTTGGAGTGTCAAACAAGTTATACCCAAAGTAGAAAAAATTCCAAAGTGGTGGCGCAATTTGATTATGATTGACATCAATTAAAATTGGTTTTATATAGTGCAAAAGTTTACATATTTTTTGGATCATATTTTACGTTGAGATGAGTGACATTAAATAATTTTAAAATTTTGATTTTATTGGATTGTCAAATTATATTGAAATCAATTTGAAATTAATTTTTCAAAACTCATGTGTATTTTATGGAATTGTGTTTTTCATACACTTGGTGAAAAACATGAATTCCTCTTTGTTTTGATTTCAATTGGTGTCCAACATAACAATTGTCAAAGACTTGAGCTGCAACCTGATACACGCGATGGATTCCTTCATCCTGCTTGTTGACTGGACAAACGATTGCGGCATAAAGTGAATGCGCAACATGATTTTGATCTGAATTTTCAGCCACATCAATGAACTGCGGCCGCAATTGAAGGCTGAAAGAGGCATCAACGTATTCCGCCGAGGGTCATGATTCATCGGCTCAAAGCACTTTGACTTTCGTTTTTGTTCACGGTGGATTGAGGTGTGAGTAGACTTTTTTCTTGAATTGCATCTTCTCAGTGTGCCCTGACGCCAAGCTCACAGCCTATGAAGATTCAAATCGTTTCATGGATGTCCTTCGGGGCGTTTTTTGAAGATGCTTCAGAAGGCAGTCAGTAGATCATGATGCTGGTTTGCTATTTTACGATGAAATTTTTACTGTAAAATAATTCTTATTGAGTATAATTGAAATTTTATAGGCATCAATTTTTGGTGGTCATAATATGAGCATGCAAGAAAAATCATTTGTACTGATCATCGAAGATCACCCCCTGTACAAGCAAGGGCTTGAAAGTCTTATGCGATTGAGCTTCCCAGATGCCGAAGTTGCTTCAGGCAGCTTGGCAGATGATGCGTTTGTATTTTTTAAGTCCAAAGATGCCCAGACCATTGCTCGCTCAGTGATTTTGTTGGATTTGTCTCTTCCCGGCCTGTCCGGCCTCGAGTTGATTGACCGCATTCATGCGGCACAACCAGACCTCCAAATCATTGTTGTCTCTGGCTCTGATGACCCCATAAAAGTAGGTGCTTGTCTAGGAGCAGGAGTCAAGGCTTTTGTGAGCAAATCTACCCCACCTGATCGCATTGTTGATTTGATTGGTAGAGCCCTGAGAGACCGTCTCCAAGATCAATCATGGCTGACGGTTGATGGCCTGATGAACCTCGATAATTTGAAGAAAATTCATTTGACTTCACGCCAGATCGAAGTTCTTGGGCTGATTTGTCAAGGTATGACCAATATGCAAATTGCTGCAAAACTTGACATCATTGAGGCAACGGTCAAAGCACACGTGAGTGCAATTTTCAAATCCATGGGCGTTGTCAGTCGCACTCAGGCTTTGCTGGCGGCTCAACGACTTGGTTTTAAAGATCTACCCTGACATGGCTGGTTTTGCCAGAAAAGGCATGTTCAACATGGCAAGTATTCGGATCAGCACAACGCTCTACAGTTGCTTGTCATGTCAATGGCATTGGCATTGGCGACCATGCGTTGATTGACCTAGGGTGATTTATGTTGGACTCAAGTGGCGATTTCAAGCCTTTTGGTCTTGAGCACACTGCTGCCGTGCTTGGCAAGTCCTGACAAAAAGAATGGTCAGGTGTGATGGCCTGCCAGCTCGGTCAAAATAAGGCCATGAACGAAATCACCTCCCGCTTTTTGCCGCCAGAAGTTGCGCAGCGTCATGAGTTGCACAACGAAGTGCACGCCCGGCCTTCGGCGCGTGTGCGATTGCCCGCCCTGATTGTTTATGTGGCGGTGCTCAATGAGGGCATTTCCCGCGAACAGGAATGGGCCCATTTGCGGCGCTTGCCAGGTCATGAAGATTTGAGCCTGGAGAGTTTGCAGGGCAATTTTTTGCGCCTGCGATGCGACCTTTTTACCGTCAAATGGGAGCGGCACACCGAGTTCACCCGCTACTCCATCGTGCAAGCCTTGCCCGCGCATGCGGATTGGGGTGCCGTGTTGCCCGAGCTGGCTTCGCAGGTGGCCGCTGGCACCGACTGGCTCAGGGGTTTGCCCGGACAAACCATGGCCGCCATCCATTTAGGCATGTTGCAAGCGGACATGACTGCACCCGACCTGATGCCCAAGGCCCAAGCTTGGCTGGGCGATGGGGCGGTGTTGGCCTCGCGCATGGGCAACACCACCGATGGCGCGTCCCATTCGTGCATCCTGACCCATTTTCGGATTGGTGCCGATGGCTTTGAACGCATGCTGGTCTTGGCACCCGAAGGCACAAGTGAGGCGCGTGCAGGCCGCATATCGCAGCGTGTGCTCGAAGTGGAAACCTACCGCCTGATGGCCTTGCGTGGCTTGCCGGTGGCAAAAAATCTGTCTTCCATGCTCTCGGCCGCCGAGTCTCAGCTGGCCGACATCACCGGTCTTTTGGAGCGCAAAGGAGAAAGCGACCAGGCTTTGCTCGATTTGCTGGTGTCTTTGGCGGCCCGCATCGAGCGGGCCACGGCCGAACACGGTTTCCGGTTTTCGGCCACACGCGCTTACGACACTTTGGTCAGCCAGCGTTTGGCTGAGCTGCGGGAACGGCCGATTTCGGGCACACAGACCCTGGGTGAGTTCATGCAACGGCGCTTGTCGCCCGCCATGGCCACGGTGCAGGCCACTGAAAAGCGGCTGGCCTCGTTGGCCGAGCGGGTCTCGCGCACCAGCGCCTTGCTGCGCACCCGGGTGGACATTGCCACCGAGGCGCAAAACCAGGTGTTGTTGGAAAAACTCACGCGCGGCCAGGAACTGCAGCTGCGCCTGCAGGTCACAGTGGAAGGCCTGTCGATGGCTGCGATTTCTTACTACGTGGTCAGCTTGCTGCTGTATGCCTTCAAGGGGATGAAGGCTTATGGCGTGCCGATCCACCCGGAAATCGCGGTGGCTTTGTTGCTGCCCTTGGTGTTGTGGAGTGTGTGGCGCAGTCGGCAAAAAATACACGAAAAACTGCACCAACCGGACGCCTGATGCGATGGAGCTGAGGCAGCTTCGCTATTTTGTGCGGGTGGTCGAGGTCGGCAGCATCAGCCGTGCCGCACTCGATTTGAATCTGGTGCAGTCGGCGCTGAGCCAGCAAATCACCCGGCTCGAGAGCGAGTTGTCGACCCGGCTTTTGCAGCGTTCGTCCCAGGGTGTGAGCCCGACCGAGGCGGGTGTGGCGTTTTTTCGCGAAGCACAACTGACCCTGCGGCATGCCGAGCAGGCCATGCGTGCTGCGAAGTCGGCGCGTTTGTCGGGCACGGTGAGTGTGGGCCTGGCACCCACCACGGCCGCCGTGTTGGGTCTGCCCTTGATGCAGGCCATGCGCGAGCGCTATCCGGATGTGCGTCTGCACATGGTGGAAAGCCTGTCGGGGCATTTGTCGGGCATGCTTAACGCGCGGCAACTCGATCTGGCGGTTTTGTTTGACATGCCCATGGACGGGGTTTCGTCCGCACAGTCGGCGCGGCGCTGGAGTGTGCAGCCACTGATGGAGGAGGACATTTTTTTCATTGCTGCACGGCATGTCGTCAAGCCGCGTGCCCCTGACAGGGTGCGCATGGCGCAGCTGAAAGATGAAGCGCTGATTTTGCCCACCGGCCCACACGGTTTGCGCAGCATGCTGGATGCGGCTTTTTTGCGCGCCAAAGTCAAACCCCTGGTGGCGCTGGAGGTGGATTCGCTGGCCATGTTGATGGACGCGGTGCGCGCGGGCATGGGGGCCACCTTGCAGCCTTGGGCGGCGGTGGCGCGGCAAGCCGATGCGGCGCAGGCCTTGCACATGGCCCGCATCACCGACCACCAGGTCCGGCGCAGCAACGTCCTGTGCAGCCTGTCGGATGATGAGTTGTCGCCTGCGGCTTTGGCGGCGCGCGTGGTGCTGGTCGATTGTGTGCGGGCGCTGGTGGGTTCTGGCGCATGGGTTGGCGCTGTGTTGAGCGATCCCGGTCCAGCTCAGGTTTCCACCAAGACCTGAAGCTGTCGAGCGCTTGAAAAAAAGGGGTGGTTATCACTGTTTGTGATGCCCCCATGCCATTGGTGGGCTGAGCAAAAGGCTTGCTTCGCTTTAAAGTCGTCCCATCGTCATCACAAAAAAAGACACCCATGGACTTGCAACTCAACAACAAAACCGCCTTGGTCACCGGGGCCAGTGTGGGCATTGGGCGCGGCATCGCCAAAGCCTTGGCCGCCGAGGGCGTGCGCGTGGCGGTATCGGCCCGGCGTGTGGACAAGCTGCGCGAGCTGGCCGATGAAATCGTGGCCGCTGGCGGACAGGCGCCGGTGATCATCGAGTCTGACCTGTATGCGGACGACGCAGCCAAACGATTGGCAGAGGCGGCTTTGGCGGGTTTGGGCAGCGTTGACATTTTGGTGAACAACGCCGGAGGCTCGCGCAGCTTCAAAGAGCTGCATGTGAGCGAAGAGGCTTGGCAAGAAGCCATCACCTTGAACTTTCACCGCCCACGCCAAGTGGCCGATGCGCTGATCGACCAGATGATTGAGCGCAAATGGGGCCGCATCATCAACATCACCGGCAAGAGTGAACCCGAGCACACCAATGGTGCCTTTTGCGCCAAAGCGGGCATGCACAGTTGGGCCAAAGGTTTGTCGCGCATGGTGGGCAAACACGGCGTCACGGTGAACTGCGTGCCCCCAGGGCGCATCCACTCTGAGCAGATTTTCCGCAACTACACCCCCGAGTACCGCCAGTGGCAGTGCGACAACGAGATTCCAGTGGGCCGCTATGGCGAGCCGGAAGACATGGCGAATTTGGTCACCTTCTTGGCTTCGCCATTGGCCAGTTACATCACCGGTGCGGTGATCCCGGTGGATGGTGGTTTGCGCAAATACCAGTTTTGATCTGATTCGGGCTTCGTGCCCTGTGCCTTTGCCCTGAAAGTGTTTATGACGGTCGATGTTTTGGTGATTGGTGGCGGCAACGCCGCCCTGTGTGCGGCGCTCATGGCCCGTGAAGCCGGTGCCAGCGTGATGCTGCTCGAATCGGCACCCCGCGAGTGGCGCGGTGGCAATTCGGGCCATACCCGCAATTTGCGCTGCATGCACGATGCGCCGCAAGATGTGTTGGTCGACGCCTACCCGGAAGAAGAGTTCTGGCAAGACCTGCTCAAAGTCACCGGCGGCTTGACCGACGAGCACCTGGCCCGTTTGGCGATTCGCCATTCGGCCACCTGCCGGCCCTGGATGGTCAAGCACGGCGTGCGCTTTCAGCCGTCCTTGTCGGGCGCTTTGCACACGGCCCGGACCAACGCTTTTTTCATGGGTGGGGGCAAGGCACTGGTCAATGCCTATTACCGCAGCGCCGAAAAACTGGGCGTGCAGATCCATTACAACGCCGAGGTGGACAGCGTCGAATTGGACAAAGGCCGTTTTGTGGCCGCATCGGTCATGCACAAGCAGCCCGATGGCAGCGTGCGGCGCGAACGCATCGAGGCCCGCACCTGCGTGCTGGCAGCGGGTGGCTTTGAGTCCAACCGCGAGTGGCTGCGCGAGGCCTGGGGCCAAAACGAGCGAGGCGAATACCCGGCGGACCAGTTTTTGATTCGCGGCACACGTTTTAACCAGGGTGTGCTGCTCAAGCACATGTTGGAACAAGGCGCTGACCGCATTGGCGACCCGACGCAGGCGCACATGGTGGCGATTGATGCCCGTGCGCCCTTGTACGACGGCGGCATTTGCACTCGCATCGACTGCGTGTCTTTGGGTGTTGTCGTGAACCGTGAAGCCCGGCGTTTTTACGACGAAGGCGAAGACTTCTGGCCCAAGCGCTACGCGATTTGGGGCCGTTTGGTGGCACAGCAGCCGGGGCAGGTGGCGTATTCCATCATCGACGCCAAGGCGGTGGGCCGCTTCATGCCGCCTGTGTTTGAAGGCACGCAGGCTGACAGCCTGCCTGAGCTGGCCCGCAAACTGGGCCTGGATGAAGCGACGTTCATGCAAACCCTGAATGACTACAACACGGCTTGCCGAGAAGGCAAGTTTGACCACACCGCGCTGGACGATTGCCACACCGAGGGCGTGAGTCCTGCCAAAACCCATTGGGCGCGGTCGCTGGACACCGCGCCCTTTTACGCCTATGCCGTGCGGCCTGGCGTCACTTTCACTTATCTGGGCCTCAAAACCGATGACACCACCGCTGTGCGATTCAAGGACCAGCCCAGCCCCAACTTGTTTGTGGCGGGCGAGATGATGGCGGGCAATGTGCTGGGGAAGGGCTACACCGCCGGGGTGGGCATGACGATCGGCACGGCCTTTGGCCGCATCGCGGGCGAGCAAGCGGCCAAAGCGGTCAAAGCGCAAAAACAAGGAGCTTCTCATGCAAACGCTTGAAGCCCTGGCCCAAGATGCCCGCGCATTGGCGCGTGGCGAGATGACTGCACCCGAAGCCGAAGTGGCGCGGCAAATGCAAATTTGCAATGGCTGCCGCTATTGCGAGGGTTTTTGTGCGGTGTTTCCGGCCATGACGCGGCGGCTGGAGTTTGGCAAGGCCGATATCCATTACATGGCCAACTTGTGCCATAACTGTGGGGCGTGTTTGCACGCCTGCCAGTACGCGCCGCCGCACGACTTTGCCATCAATGTGCCCAAGGCCATGGCCCAGGTGCGTGGGCAAACCTATGCCGATTACGCCTGGCCACCCGCTTTGGGCAGTTTGTACCAACGCAACGGCTTGACCTTGTCTGTGGCTTTGGCGTTTGGATTGGCGCTGTTTTTGGCGCTGGCCATGTTGCGCCAAGGCACGCTGTGGTCAATGCCCGTGGCAGGGGGCTTTTATGCGGTATTCCCGCACAACCTGATGGTGAGCCTGTTCGCCCCCATCTTCTTGTTTGCCGTGCTTGCGCTGGCGCTGGGGGTGATGCGTTTTTGGCGCGATGTGACGCCCGCCACCAGCGGAGCCGACCTGACGCCACCCGCCGCTGCCGAGGCCGCGCACGCCGCCTTGCGCCTGAAATACCTGGACGGTGGCCACGGCGAGGGCTGCCACAACGAAGACGACGCGTGGACGCATGCCCGCAGGCGCTACCACCACCTGACGTTTTACGGCTTCATGCTGTGTTTTGCCGCCACCAGCGTGGCCACGCTCTACCACTATGTTTTGGGTTGGCCCGCGCCGTATGACCTGAGCACTTTGCCCAAGCTGCTCGGCGTCATTGGCGGGGTGAGTCTGACGGTGGGCACGGCCGGTTTGTGGCGCTTGAACCTGCGCCGCCACCCAGACCACGGCGACGCGGCGCAAAAGCCCATGGACCGGGGCTTCATCGCCTTGTTGTTCCTGGTGAGCGTGACGGGTTTGCTCTTGTGGCTGCTGGGCCCAACGGCGGTCATGCCTTTGATGCTGGCGCTGCACCTGGGCGCGGTGATGGCTTTGTTCTTGACCTTGCCCTATGGAAAGTTTGCGCACGGTGTTTTCCGCACGGCAGCTTTGCTGCGTTTTGCCATCGAAAAGCGCCAACCCAACCGCTTGGGTCTGGGTGGGGAGTGACGGCAAAAGGGTAAACCCCCATTCATGGCGGGGTGATTTTCGGCTCAGAATGAGACTTTCCGTCTTTGGACGATTTATTTCTTTTGATGGTTTTGCCAGGAGTCATTCATGCGTTTTCCGGTGCTCAAAAGTTTGTTGACCGTTTCCACTTTGGCCGCATTGGCC
The DNA here is from genome assembly GCF_001269405.1 of Limnohabitans sp. 2KL-3. Lineage (NCBI taxonomy): Bacteria > Pseudomonadati > Pseudomonadota > Betaproteobacteria > Burkholderiales > Comamonadaceae > Limnohabitans > Limnohabitans sp. 2KL-3. Next base: position 64,613 of record NZ_CXON01000018.1, on the reverse strand, counting down.
GGTGCCCCGGCTTGGGCGGCAGACAAGGTCAAAGTCGGCTTTGTCAGCACCTTATCGGGGCCCTCTGCGGCGCTGGGGGTGGACATTCGTGATGCCTTCATGTTGGCGGTCAAGCTCAACGGCGGAAAACTCGGTGGCCTGCCCGCCGATGTCTCGATCTCAGACGATCAGTTCAAACCCGATGTGGGCAAGCAACTGTTTGAGCGCTATGTCAAACGGGACAAGGTCGACTTTCTGACGGGTGTGGTGTTTTCCAACATCATGTTGGCAGGCTTGCCCGAGGCGATCAGCGCCAAAACCATTTACCTGAGCCCCAATGCGGCACCATCGCCAATTGCGGGGGCCCAGTGCTCGCCTTATTTCTTTGCCGTGTCTTGGCCCAACGATGCTTACCACGAGGCGGCTGGCCAGTACGCGACCAACCTCAAGGTGAAGTCGGCCTATTTGTTGGCCCCCAACTACCAGGCGGGCAAGGATTCCTTGGCGGGTTTCAAGCGATTCTTCAAAGGCAATGTGTCGGGCGAGGTCTACACCAAACTGGGTGAGCTGGATTATTCTGCCGAACTGGCAGCCATACGCGCCGCCAAGCCCGAGGTGGTCTACACCTTTTTGCCCGGGGGCATGGGCATCAACTTCATCAAGCAGTTCATGGCCGCAGGCCTGAACAAGGACACCCGCCTGATTCAGCCCGGCTTTGGTGCGGACCAGGACGTGATCCGCGCGGTGGGCAACGACATGATGGGCGTGTTTGACACCGCTCACTGGGGCCTGGACCTGCCCAATGAAGCCAACAAGAAATTTGTGGCCGAGTTCGAGAAAGAATACAAGCGCCTGCCCACTTTGTACGCAGCCCAGGGCTACGACACTGCACTGCTGATCGATGCTGCCGTGCGTGCGGTCAACGGCAAAATTGAAGACAAAGAGGCCATGATCAAGACCCTGAAGACGGTCAAGTTCAACTCGGTGCGTGGCGATTTCCGGTTCAACACCAACCAGTACCCGATTCAGAACTACTACCTGCGCGAGGTGGTCAAGGACGCTCAAGGGCGTCTGGTCAACCGCATTGTGGGTCAGCCTTTGCTGAGCAACCACGGTGACGCCTACGTCAAAGACTGCCCCATGAAGTAAGGGCTTTCGCCTCACCTCATGACTGGTATCTTGATTTTGGAGCAGGCCTTGAATGGCCTGCAGTTTGGATTGATGTTGTTCCTGCTGGCCTCCGGGCTCACGCTGGTCTTCGGCATCATGGACATGATCAACCTGGCCCATGGCGCCCTCTACATGGTGGGGGCGTTTCTGACGGCCTGGTTGGTGCAGTTGACGCAGTCTTTTTGGCTGGGCGTGGTGCTGGCGGTCATGCTCACGGCCGTGGTGGGCATGCTGCTTGAAGCCACTTTGCTCAGAACCTTGTATGCCCGTGACCACCTGTCTCAGGTGTTGGCCACTTTTGCCCTGATTTTGATCATCAACGAGTCCGTTCGCATGATTTGGGGCACAGACATGCCCTTGTCCATACCCCAGGCTTTGTCGGGTCCGGTGGAGCTGTTGCCCGGCTTGCGCTATCCCAGTTACCGGTTGGTGATCATTGCTGTGGGCCTGCTGATCGCGCTGGTGCTGTATCTGCTGGTGACCCGAACCCGTATGGGTGCTTGGGTACGCGCCGGGGCGTCGAACCGCGAGATGGCCATGGCCATGGGCATCAACATCCGGCGCTTGTTCACCGGGGTGTTTGGCTTGGGGGCCGCTTTGTGCGCTGTGGCGGGGGCCATGTTGGGGCCGTTGTTGGCGGTGCAGGTGGGCATGGGTGAAAACATCCTGATCCTGGCCTTTGTGGTGATTGTGATTGGCGGCATAGGCTCGGTCTGGGGCGCTTTTGTCGGGGCCATTTTGGTGGGCTTTGTGGACACCTTGGGCCGCACCTTGTTGCCCTGGCTGTTTCGCGAAATTTTTTCGCCCCAATTTGCCAGTGCGGCAGGTCCGGCGGTGGCGTCGATTGCGGTGTATCTGCTGATGGCGGTGGTGCTGTTTGTCCGTCCTCAGGGACTTTTTTCCGGCCGTTGAGGAATGGGTCTGATGAACCACAAAACACCGGTCTGGGTTTGGGGTCTCGTGCTGGCGGGGGCGATCGCCTTGCCATTGTTCTTGCATGCCCGGGACATGGATTTTTACGTCAGCATGCTCAGCCGCATGATGATTTATGGCATTGCTGCCTGCAGCTTGAATCTGATTTTGGGCTACGGCGGTCTGGTGTCCTTCGGGCATGCCGCGTTTGTGGGCATTGGGGCCTACACCGTGGGCATCCTGATCACCGAGGGCCACACCAATGGCTGGACGGGTTTTGCCATCGCCATGGGGTTGTCGGCATTGGTGGCGGGCATCATCGGTGCCATATCTTTGCGCACCCGAGGGGTGTACTTCATCATGATCACGCTGGCCTTTGCCCAGATGATTTATTACCTGGTCAACTCCATCAAGGCCTATGGGGGCGATGAGGGTCTGAACATCAAGCAGCGCTCTGATTTTGGGCTGGGCCTGGACCTGAAGAACGATGTGACCTTTTACTTTGTGGTGCTGCTGGTGTTGGTGGTCACCTTGGTGCTGATTTCGCGCATCATGCATTCGCGCTTTGGGCGGGTGATCCTGGCGATCCGCGATGACGATGTGCGGGTGGATGCCATCGGCTTTCCGTCTTACCGCTACAAGTGGGTGTTGTTTGTCATTGCCGGCACTTTGGGTGGCTTGGCGGGTGCCTTGATGGTCAACCACCAAAATTACGTCAGCCCGAACCTGATGCACTGGACGCAGTCTGGCATCTTGATGGTCATGGTCATTTTGGGCGGTGTGGGCACACTCACAGGCGGTTTGTGGGGGGCACTGGTGCTGCTGATTCTGGAAGACGTGCTGGCCGAATACACCTTGCATTGGCAGTTTTATGTGGGCTGGTTCTTGCTTGCGGTGGTCTTGCTGGCCCCCAAAGGTTTGGCGGGCTTGATTCGTCGCAAGGCGGCCAACGTGGGGGAGAAGGCATGAATACCGGGGCCTTGCTTCAGGTGAAAGACCTGGTCAAGCAGTTTGGTGCCTTGCGGGCCACTGACCACGTCACGCTGGATGTGCAGCCGGGAGAAATCCACGCCTTGATTGGCCCGAACGGGGCGGGCAAGACCAGTCTGGTGGCCCAGCTGTCGGGCCATTTGCCCAGCGACAGCGGGCAGATCTTTTTTGATGGCCACAACGTCACGGCCATGCCCACCCACGAGCGGGTGCACCGCGGACTGGCCAGGTCTTTTCAGATCACGCGTTTGTTCAAATCCTTCACCGTGTTGGACAACGTGTCCCTGTCGGTGCAAGCCCGCAGCGGGAACAGTTTTTCTTTCTGGCGTCCGGTGCGCAGCGACAAGGCTTTGACGGACCAAGCCATGGCTGTGCTGCAGGAATTGGGTTTGCAGGACCGGGCGCACGATTCGGCCAGCGAGCTGTCGCATGGCGAGCAGCGCATTCTGGAGCTGGGTTTGGCGGTGGCCACCCGGCCGAAGTTGTTGTTGTTGGACGAGCCCATGGCCGGTGCGGGGCCGGTCGAATCCGAGCGGATCTTGAACCTGATCCTGAAGCTGCGCAGCCAGGTGGCCATTTTGTTGATCGAGCACGACATGGACGCGGTGTTCCGATTGGCCGACCGCATATCGGTGCTGGTCAACGGCGCGTTGGTCGCTACGGGCTCGCCCGAGGACATTCGGCACAACCCCCAGGTGATTGCTGCTTACCTGGGTGAGGAGCACGCATGAGCTTGTTGCAAGTGCGCGATGTGCAGGCCGCGTATGGCGAAAGCCAGGTTCTGTTTGGCATGGGCCTGAGCTTGATGCCGGGCGAAGTGATGGGTTTGCTGGGTCGCAACGGCATGGGCAAAACCACGCTGATCCGCAGCATTTTGGGGCTCAAGTCGGTCAAGTCTGGGCAGGTGCTCTTTGATGGCCACGACATCACCAACCAAACGGCCGACCGGGTGGCGCGGCTGGGCTTGGCCGTGGTGCCCGAGGGGCGACAAGTCTTTCCCAATTTGTCGGTGGACGAGCACTTGACGGCCTTTGCCAGCAACCGCCACCAAAGCCGCACGCCTTGGACGCCTGCACGGGTTTATGAACTGTTTCCGCGCCTGGCCGAGCGTCGCGCCAACATGGGCTCGCAGTTGTCGGGCGGCGAGCAGCAAATGCTGGCCATTGGCCGTGCGCTGGTCACCAACCCGAGGCTGATGATTCTGGACGAGGCCACCGAAGGTCTGGCCCCGCTGATTCGCGAGGAGATCTGGCGTTGCCTGCGTTTGCTGCGTGAAGAAGGCCAGACCCTGATCGTGGTCGACAAATACGTCAACCGCCTGGTGGACATTGCCGACCACCATGTCATTGTTGAGCGCGGGCAAGTGGCGTGGGCAGGGGATTCTCAAGCGCTCAAGGATCAGCGTGAGCTGTGGACCCGTTATCTCGGTGTTTGAGCGTCAGAATTTTTTTGCCACCGACTTGATTGCCGCCAGCAGCCGCTGGCTGGCTGGGCTGAGGGTGCCCTTGTGTCTGCGCGTGACACCCACATGCCGGACCCATGGGTTGCCTGTGGCTTGCAGAGGCTGCAGTTGGCCCGCGCGGACTTCCCAGTAAATCAATTCTTCCGGGATGAAGGTGAGTGCATCGCTTTGCATCACCATGGATTTCATCAGTACCGTGGAGGTGGTCTCGACTTGGGCGGTCGGCGGCTCCAGGCCATGCGCCACGAAATAATCGTCAAATGCCAGGCGTTCTAGTTCGCGCTGGCGCGGCAGTACCCAAGGGTATGGGGTGAGCATTTCGGGCGTGACGACTTTGTGCTGTGCCAAGGGATGCCCGGCCCGGGCCACCACAGTGGCGTTTTCGGTCAACAGACGCTCATGACTGAGGTCGGGGTCGGTGGCGCGAGCGGGCACCGATGACAAGGCAAAGTCCACTTCGCCTTGCTTGACCCAAGGCATCAGGGCTTCGTTCAAACCGTACAACACCGTCACCTTGATGTCCGGGTTGTCTTGGGTCAGAGCTTGCAGCGCCAGGGGCAACAAACGGGTGGCTTCAGTGGGGCCGCATCCCATCATCACATGGCCACGCTGAGCACCGCGCATGGCCTGGATTTCGCCCACCGCATTGCGCATTTCCGCCTCCATCACCTGGCCGTGTTGCATCAGGGCCTGGCCAAAGGGGGTGACGCTCACCCCGAAGCGTCCACGTTCCAGCAGGCGCACGCCCAGGGTTTTTTCAAGCGACTTGATGCTTTTGGACAAGGCGGGTTGGGAAATGTCCAGAGACGCAGCGGCTTCGGTCATGTTGCCCAAACGGGCGGCCGCCAAGAAGAGTTGAACTTTTCGGTAATCCATAACCCATGGTAATGGAAATAGCATGACAGGTTGTAGGTCAAGGACTTGACCTTTGTTAACTTGAGGCCTGTCATTTCACCCTGAAGCCTGCCAAGGAGTTTTCATGCAACCGATCGTTTTGGAGAACCTGGTTCAACCGGACCGTGTTCATAAGAGTGTCTACACGGATCAAGCGCTGTTTGATCTGGAGATGGAACACATTTTCGAGAAAGCCTGGGTTTACTGCGGCCACGAATCGCAGGTCAAGGAGGTTGGTGATTACTTCACCATGCAGATCGGGCGTCAGCCCATGGTCATGGTGCGCGATGTGGACCGCAGTGTGCGCGTGCTTTACAACCGCTGCCCACACCGGGGTGTGGAGTTGTGCGGCAACCAAAGCGGCAACACGGGCAAGGGTTTTGTGTGCTCGTACCACGCCTGGAGCTTTCACCTCAATGGCAAGGTCAAGGCCATCCCGCTGGTCAAAGGCTACGACGGCACCCGCATGCACACCGACGATGCCGATTGCAGCATGGTGCCTGCCGCCCGTGTGGACAGCTACCGTGGCTTTGTGTTTGCCAGCCTGGCCAAGGAAGGCCCGAGCTTGGTCGACTTTCTGGGCGAGGCAAAAATAGCGTTTGACGACATGTGTGACCGCTCGCCCGTGGGTGAGGTGGAAGCCGTGCCGGTGTGTCACCGTGTGGTGCAGCATTCGAACTGGAAGTTCTTCATGGAAAACCAGCTCGATGCCCTGCACCCCTCGGTCACGCACCAGTCCACTGGGGTCTCGGCCCGCCGAGTGGAACAGCGCCTCAAAAAAGACACAGGCTCGGCCCCCTTGTTTTTCCATTACCTGTCGACTTTTGCGTCCAGCTTTGACCAGTGGGATTCGGTGCAGACGGTCAACTTCAAATACGGCCATGGCATCTTGAAGGCCTATATGGGCTTGCGCCCCACCGACCCGGACACGGTCGAATACGAGGCCTTGATCAAGAAGGCTTATGGGGAAGAAAAGGGCGAGGAGTACCTCTCGCGCAGCATTCACCATGTGCTGATTTACCCTTATTTGTCGGTGCAGTCGCCCTTGCAGCAGTTGCGCTGCCTGCGCCCGATGGCGCCCAACAAGACGCTGTCCGAGATCTGGCATTTCCGCCTCAAGGGTGTACCTGAGGCGATCTACGAGCGTTCGCTGTGGTACTTCAACCTGGTCAATTCACCCGCCACCATGATCAACGCCGATGACCTCGAAAACTGGACCAAGGGCCAGCTGGGGCTCGAATCCAAAGGTGGTGAATGGGTGAGCTTTCACCGCAACTACGGGGGCGACACCGAAAAAGACGGCGTGCTCTATTCGAACAACGGCACCAGCGAAGTGGTGATGCGCAACCAGTTCAAGGCCTGGGAGTCGTACATCCGCGCCGCCATTCAACCCACGGCCAAGGCCTGAACAGGAGACATGATTCATGCAACCCAAAGAAGTCAAAGAGGCCCTGGGCACGGGCGTGGTGATCGAAGCCATCCAGTCCATGTCGGGTGCCGAATCCATCGCACCCGACCACATGGGGCGTGGTCGCCTGCCCAGTCAGGGCTACATTCCCAAAGCCATCGCCGTGGATGCGGCCTTGCGTCGTCAGGTTGAAGAGTTGCTGTTCCATCAAGCGGCTTTGCTCGACAACAAGGCCTGGGGTGAATGGACCGAGTTGTTCACCGAAGAAGGCGTTTACTGGATGCCTTCGACCCCTTTGCAGACCGATTGGCGACGTGAGGCATCGATTTTTGCAGAGGATCGTTTGTTGATGGAAGTGCGCATGGGCCGGTTGCTGCACCCCAACGCCTGGTCACAAGCGGCCCAATGGGGCACCAATCACCTGGTAGGCAACATCGTGATTGAAGCGGCCACGCCCACCGCGCTGGAGGTGTATTCGCGCTTTCAGATGATGGAAATGCGCCGTGATCAGGTGCGCCATTTTGGGGGCAGTTATCGGCACAGCCTCGTGCTGCAAGAGGGGGCCTGGAAGATCCAGTTGCAGCGGGTGGACATGACCAACGGCCAGGCCGCTTACGACTACGTGATCCAGGCCTGGGTGTAAACCTGCAAAAGGGGACACACCGCTGTGGAGACCTGCACCTGACTCAAGTCCGGGCGGTTTCTCGGCTGGCAATGACGCCGCCGCCCAGGCATACCTCGCCGTCATACAGAACGGCGCTTTGGCCGGGTGTGACGGCCCATTGGTCTTGTGCAAAGTTCAGTTCAAAGCCCAGTTCAGTGCCCACTTGACTTTCTACCATGGGCAGGGGGAGGTAGCTGCAGGCCGCATCGGCTTGTCGGTAACGCGTCTTGGCGGCGTAGGCCCCGGGCGCAGGGGGCTGGCCTGAGCACCAGCTCACATCGGTGGCTTGCAGCTGGGGCGACAGCAGCCAAGGGTGGTCGTGGCCTTGCACCACCCACAAGGTGTTGTTCGGGATGTCCTTGCGGGCCACAAACCAAGGTGTGTGCTCACCTGCGCCGCGCAAACCTTGGGCTTGCAGGGCTTTCATTTCAGCGCCTTTGGCCTTGATGCCGCCGATCCCTAAGCCCTGGCGTTGCCCCAAGGTGTAAAAACTCAGCCCCACATGCCGACCGATCGTGCGGCCAGACGGGTCTTTGATGGGGCCGGGTTCTTTGCTGATATAGCGGTTTAAAAACTCCCTGAAAGGGCGTTCGCCGATGAAGCAAATGCCCGTGGAGTCTTTCTTTTTGGCATTGGGCAGACCAATCTCTTCGGCGATGCGGCGCACTTCGGTCTTGTGCAACTCACCCACCGGAAACAGGGTTTTGGACAGCTGCGCCTGGTTCAGGCGGTGCAAAAAGTAGCTTTGATCTTTAGAGGGGTCCAGGCCCTTGAGCAGCTCAAACAGGCCTGTGGCCATGTTCTGCCGCACACGGGCATAGTGACCCGTGGCGATTTTTTCGGCCCCCACCCGCATGGCGTGGTCCAAAAACGACTTGAACTTGATCTCGGCGTTGCACAAGATGTCCGGGTTGGGCGTGCGTCCGGCCTGGTATTCACGCACAAACTCGGAAAAAACCCGGTCCTTGTAATCGGCTGCGAAGTTGACATGCTCGATCTCGATGCCCAGCACATCGGCCACGGCAGCGGCATCCACAAAATCAATGTTGGACGAGCAGTATTCGCTGTCATCGTCGTCTTCCCAGTTTTTCATGAAAATGCCGATCACCTCATGGCCTTGTTGCTTGAGCAGGTGAGCGGTGACAGCGGAATCGACGCCGCCGGACAAACCGACGACCACACGGGTGAGATGAGACATGCCGGCATTATCCCGTGAGCGGCCAAGGGCGGTGGCAGACGCGGATCAAGGGCCACAAATTTATAATGGCAGACTGGTCTTATTCTGATGCCCCTCCACTGCACTTGGTGCCCCCCCATTCGAACGGTCTTGCGTGACATCGCGCAGGGCTTGTTTCTTGTCACTCACAGTGGTTTGGCCATGGTGGGCTTGAGTGCGGCTGCGGTGGTGATGGCCCTGTGGTGGCACCCCCAAGGCCTGCACATGGCCGAAGAAGCCTTGTTCAATTGGCTGCGTGATCGCCAAGTGCTGATTACCTGGTTGCCTCAAAACACGGCCGATCGTGCCACGGCAGTCGATTTGAAAGACCTGCCTCGCTCGCAAGCGGCGGTGGCGATCTGGTTGGGGCAGAAATACAAAATTGCACCTGAGCCTTTGGCGGCCTTGGTGGCCGAGGCCCATGTCTTGGCCAAGCGTCATAAATTAGCCCCTCATTTGATTTTGGCAGTCATGGCCATCGAGTCCAACTTCCACCCTTATGTGCAAAGTCATGCAGGGGCGCAGGGCCTGATGCAGGTGATGACCACGATTCATGCCAAGCGCTACGAAGCCTATGGGGGAAAACTGGCCGCTTTCGACCCGATCACCAATTTGCGCGTGGGCGTGTCGGTGCTTGCCGATTCGATCAAACTCAAGGGCGGTTCTTTGGAAGATGGTTTGCGGTTTTATCTCGGTGGCGACGCTGTCACAGAAGATGGTGGTTATGTGGCCAAAGTCCAAGCTGAGCAGGCCCGTCTTGATCAAGTGGCTGCAGGTGTGAGCGTGCCCATTCAATGAGCTTGAGTTCATGAGTTTTGTGTCGCCGGAGTTCGGGCTTTTTTGCCTCTTGTTTTTGCCCGTTTATTGGGCATTGGCCAGCAGGCCAGGCTGGCAGCGGGGTTTGCTCATCCTGACGGGCTATGGCCTTTACGCGACGTGGGTGCCCAAGTTTGCCGTTTTTTTGTGCGTGTACAGCACCGCCATGTGGGCACTGGGCAGACGCATGCAAAGCGTGCCCGCCAGCCGTCGCCCCTTGTGGTTGGGATTGTGGCTGGCAGGTACTTTTTTGTTGTCGCTCAAATATTATGAATTTGTGCGTGAGACTTTTCAGGCCGTGTTGCAGGGCATGGGGTTTGACGCACTGTTGCCCGTGCTGGACGTGGTGGCCCCCGTGGGGGTTTCTTTTTTCACTTTTCAGGCCGTCACATACTTGGTGATGGTCGGGCGTCAGCCGAGATTGGCCCGCTCATGGGCCGATGTGCTGCTGTTTTTGAGTTTTTGGCCCACTTTGTTTGCGGGCCCCATTTTGCGAGCCGATCATTTTTTCGACCAAATCGACGATCGCGATCCTCAAACTCGGGTGGGCCATCCCAAACAAGCCTGGTTGGCCTTCTACCTCATCAGTTTGGGTTTGGTGCAAAAAGTGGTGTTGGCCTCATATTTGTCAGCCCAGTGGGTCGATCCGGTTTACAAATTTCCCGAGCAATTCAGCAGCTTGGCTTTGATGGCCGCCATGCTGGGTTACAGCCTGCAAATTTTTCTCGATTTTGCAGGCTACACATCGATCGTGACTGGCCTGGCCTTGTTGTTGGGCTTCACTTTGCCCGTGAATTTCAGGCAACCCTATCTGGCGCGGAATTTGTCGGATTTCTGGTCCCGCTGGCATGTGTCTTTGTCCAGTTTTATCCGCGATTACATCTACATTCCCCTGGGGGGCAATCGCCGTGGCTTTGGCCGAACCCAGCTCAACGTGTTGTTGGGCATGCTCATCAGTGGTTTGTGGCACGGGGCCAATTGGACCTTTGTGGTGTGGGGACTGTTGCATGGCTTGGGGGTCGTGGTGGTGAACGGGGCTCAGCGCCTGGGCATGCCTGTTTGGCCTCGTTGGGCCGCACAAATGATGACTTTTGTGTTTGTCAGCTTGGCTTGGGTCTTTTTCAGGGCAGACTCGGTGCCTCAGGCTTTACAAATGCTGCAGGGCTTGTTTTTCAATGCCAAAGGCTTTTGGGCAGACGACATCCCACAGGCCTGGAGCCTGGTGTTGATCGCGCTGTGTGTGGCCGGGCTCAGCCCATGGGCCGCTCAATGGGAACACAAGGCAACGGTGCATTTGGCACGGTTGCCCCTCTGGGGGGGCGTGTTGGTGTTGGCACTCTTGCTTTGCTTGGTGCTGTTTTATGGGCCCGAAGGGGTGCCCAATTTCATTTATTACCGGTTTTGAGATGGCCCATCGTTTGTCTGCACGTCAATTGAGCTGGATGCTTCCCGCGGTCGCCCTGATGGTGACGCTTTGCTGGCTCACCTCGCTTGAAAGGTATTTGGGGGTGAGGTACCACGTCAGCTTGGAAGCTGCGCTGCCTGAGGCGCTGTCCAATGCCTTGTTTGCTCCCTCGCGTTGGCTCGATGACCGGGTGCGGGCCGGTGGTTCGAGGCCTTTGTTTCGCTTGGCATGGCCATCTTCCGACGAGGACCCGGCACAAACACCTGTTGTGTCCCGGACTCCTCAGCCGCCACAGTTACAAGACTTGCCCTCGCCTTTGCCCAAAGGGCAGTTTTTGCCCAGCTTGGCGCAGCAAAAACTCAAGCCCGGTGCACAGCGCATTTTGCTGGCCGGAGATTCCATGATGCAGGGTGTGGCCCCCTTGCTCATGCGTGATCTGGCCCGCTTGCACCCCGATTGGGAAGTGCATGACCTGAGTCGTCAAAGTACTGGCCTGACCGTCAGGCGGTATTTCGATTGGCCTCAACGCATCGTGGAAGAAATGGACGCCAAAAGTCTGAACTTGGTGGTGGTGTTTTTGGGGCCCAATGACCCTTGGGACATGGTGGTGGACGGCCAGCGTCACGGGTTTCCCTCTCCGGGCTGGGCGCTGAACTATGCTTTGCGCGTGGATGAGGTGGTGGCCGCAGCGGTTGAGCGCCAAGTCCGGGTGATTTGGATGGGTTTGCCCTCGATGCGAGAGGGGCGAGTGCGCGATGGCGCAGTGTTGCAAAACCACATTTTTCATGCTCGCGCTCAAAATTGGGGCACCGATTACCTGGCCACTGAGCCTCTCATCGGCGTGCTGTCTGAGCCATTTCAGAAATTCAAATTGGGCGCGGACGGTCAGCCCATGAACCTGAGGGCAGAAGACGGTATTCACATGACGCCCTCTGCCTTGCGCTTGGTCAAGCAAGCCTTGCTCGAACACATCCAAAAGGCGGCGCAGCCATGAAAAAGTCTGGGCTTGGAGGCTTGTTGACCCCTGTGGCGCTGCTTTTTTGGAGCCATGCTTTGGTGGCGCAAACACTGCCTTCAGTGCGTGCCGATGTGCAGCAAACCATCTTGCCCGTTCAAGCACGCCGTGATGCGCCTGATTTGCAATGCTCTCAGCGAGCGGCCCCACCTCGTGGCAAAGCGCCTCGTGAGATGGACCCTCAAGAAGTCCCCGATGAGGTGGACGTTCAAACCCAGTTGAAGCAGTTTCACGATGTTTTGTCCAACGGCCCATTGGCCGAGGGGCGTGCCCAAAAGCGCCCTTTGTGGCAAGCCCAGTCGGGCCAACCTTTGCGTGTGGGCATATGGGGCGACAGTCATTTGGCAGCTGCTTTTTGGAGCCAAGAATGGGCACGTTTGTCTCAGTTGCCCCCCGAAGCTGTGAGCAGCCGTTTTTTGCCAGCCAGCATGAACCGGCCCGGTGTGCGCTTGCCCTTGCGCAAAAGCTGTGTGGGGCCGGGTTGGCAGTATGAGCCGGCGCATGCCGTGCCCGCAGGTGCCAGTGAACCTGGGCCTGGTTTGGTCAATTTGTGGACACAAGGCCAAGATGCGTGGCTGTCGCTGGACGTGCGCAATCTCTCGGCTCAAGCGGACAAGTCTCAGTTGCGCTTGTTGTATCAGCAAACCCGGGATCCGATCAGTTTGGCCATTCGCATTGATGGGGGTGAGGCGCAACGTGTGGATTTGCTGGGCCGCGAGGGCCCAGCTGTGCTGGATTTGGTGGGCGACGACGCGATGTCCACCATTGAGCTGCGCGTGCTTGAAGGCCCGTTCAGGCTGAATGGTCTGGAGCTGCCCCTGCCCGTGGAAACCCGGTTGCAACTTGATGTGTTTGGCTACCCGGGGGCCACTGTGGCTGGCTGGCGTCAGTTGCAAACAACGGCGATGGCTCCGTGGTGGGGCGCCTCCACTTACGATGTGGTGGTCATGGCCTTTGGCACCAATGAGGGCAATGTGCAACCCTTCGATGCAGCGGCCTACACCCAGAGCTTGCGCTCATCGGTCGCTGCTTGGCGACAACTCTTTCCTCAGGCCGCCTGCTTGTTGGTGGCACCAGGGGATCGGGGCATTTTGGTGCGGCGGTCTCAAAAAAACCGATCTGGTGCAGTTCAAGGCACCAAGCCTGCGCCTGCAAAATTGCCAGATCTTCTCAAATTTACCCGGGTTCACGCTGAAATTGGGCGCATCCAAAAGCAGGTGGCCCAAGCCCATGGGTGCTATTTTTGGAGCATGCTCAGTGCCATGGGAGGGGCTGGCGGGTCTTACCGATGGGCCCAGCAAAACCCCGCCTGGATGGCCAAGGATTTGATCCATTTCACGGTGCCGGGCTACCAGCGCTTGGCCCAATCCATGGCCCAGGATTTGGGCTGGAATGCGTCTGTTTTTGCACCCAAGTAGCGATTGGCTCAGCCCGAATTCATGCCTTCAGGTGCGGCAAGCCTTTGACCGCCGGGTCGGTGTAAATGACCCCGAGTGGATAGCGTTGCCCGGCCAGATGGTCTTCTATGCATTGCAAAACCAGGGGACTGCGGTGACGGGATGCGCTGGCCCTGATTTCCTCGGGCGTCATCCACAGGGTGCGTTCAATGCCTTCATCAAGTTGTAGGCCTTCTTGCAAGTCACCCAATTCACCACAAAAAGCCATGCGAACATAAGTCACGTCCTCTGACGTGGCCGGGCGATGAAAACGGGAGAGGTAAATACCCACTAAAGCCGTGGGGTTAAAAAGGTGCGCAGTCTCCTCCAAAGTCTCTCGAGCGCATGCCTCAGCGGGTGATTCCCCGGGGTCCAAATGGCCTGCGGGGTTGTTCAGTCGCAAGCCCTCTTGGGTCTGTTCTTCGATCAGCAAGTAGCGGCCTTCTTTTTCAATGATGGCGGCGACGGTGACATTGGGTTTCCAGCGTGTATCCATCTTTTGGATTATCAATGTTGGTGCGTCAGTTTGTGTGATGCGGGTTCTTTTGTCAGCAAACGGCAGGCCTGTTCGTGTTTAATATCAGGACTTGCTGATATTTTAATGTTCATGCTGCGACATGTGTTGCGCGCTTCTGGACTGAGTCAGTTCAGGTGGACATCGGTTAAGCTGGAATAATTGATTATTTTTTGTGGATTGAGCGAGGAGACAAACATGCAAACTGGCGATACAGCCCCAACGCCTCAGCGCATTGGCGTGCCGCGAGAGATTTTTCCCGGTGAAAAACGGGTGGCCACAGTCCCCGATGCCGTGACCAAACTGGTCAAGCTCGGCTTTGCCGTGGTGGTCGAGCAGGGCGCTGGCGAGCTGGCCGACCTGTCCGACGCGGCTTTTGTGGAAGCTGGCGCGAGCATTGCCCCCAACGCGGCGGCGCTGTGGAGCGGCAGCGACATCGTCTTTAAAGTCCGTGCCCCTACGCCCGACGAAGTGGCGCTGATGCACGAAGGCCAGACCCTGATTGGCTTCTTGTGGCCTGCGCAAAACCCCGATTTGATGCAGCAGCTGGCGGCCAAAAAGGTCACCGCGCTGTCGATTGACGCACTGCCCCGCACATTGAGCCGCGCCCAGAAGATGGACGCGCTGACCTCGATGGCTGGCGTCAGTGGCTACCGCGCGGTGGTGGAGTCGGCCAATGCCTTTGGCCGCTTTTTCAACGGCCAGATCACGGCTGCAGGCAAAGTGCCCCCCGCCAAGGTGTTCATTGCCGGTGCCGGTGTGGCCGGTTTGGCCGCCATTGGCGCGGCCGCCAGCCTGGGTGCCATCGTGCGTGCCAACGACACCCGCGCCGAAGTGGCCGACCAGGTTGTGTCGCTCGGCGGTGAGTTCGTCAAAGTGGACTACGAAGAAGAAGGCTCGGGCGGCGGCGGTTACGCCAAGGTCATGAGTGAAGGCTTCCAGGCCGCGCAGCGTGAGATGTACGCCAAACAAGCCAAAGAGTGCGACATCATCATCACCACCGCGCTGATTCCCGGCAAACCCGCGCCCAAGCTGATCACGGCCGAGATGGTGCAAAGCATGAAGCCCGGCAGCGTGATCGTGGACATGGCGGCCGAGCAAGGCGGTAACTGCGAATTGACCGAACCCGGCAAAGCGGTGGTCAAGCACGGTGTGACCATCGTGGGTTACACCGACCTGGCTTCGCGCATGGCGCGCCAGTCGTCCACCCTGTACGGCACCAACTTGTTCCGCCTGACGGAAGAGCTGTGCAAGACCAAGGACGGCGTGATCAACGTCAACATGGAAGACGACGCGATCCGGGGCCTGACGGTCATCAAGAACGGTGAAATCACCTGGCCTGCGCCGCCTTTGGTGGTGGCCCCCAAGCCTGCGCCCAAGCCCGCTGCCGCGCCTGCCGCCAAAAAAGGCCACGGCCATGGCGAGCCATCCGGCCCCATGCCCGTGGGTCAGTTGCTCATCGTGTCGGCGGTGGCCGCTGTGCTGCTGGTGCTGGTCGGTGCCTATGCGCCCGCTGCTTTCCTGTCGCACTTCACGGTATTTGTGTTGGCTTGCTTTGTGGGCTACATGGTGGTGTGGAACGTCAAGCCCGCTTTGCACACCCCGCTCATGAGCGTGACCAACGCGATCAGCTCCATCATCGCCATCGGCGCGCTGGTGCAGATTTCGCCCATGGCTGCAGCTGGACGCCCCAACACGCTGATCGGCATCCTGGCCGCTTTGGCATTGGTGCTGACGGCCATCAACATGTTTGGCGGCTTTGCCGTCACCCAGCGCATGCTGGCGATGTTCCGAAAATAATGACTTCGGGGACAGATCTTCAGCTCTGTCCTCGACTGATTGAAGAATTAGGGGACTGATCTTCAGCTCTGTCCCCAACTGATTAAAGAGACACTCATGAACTCAAGTCTGGCCACGGTCGCCTACATCGGCGCGACCATTCTTTTCATCCTCAGCCTGGGCGGCTTGTCCAACCAGGAAACCGCACGGCGCGGCAACCTCTACGGCATGATCGGCATGAGCCTGGCCGTGCTGGCCACCATCTTTGGCCCGCAAGTCACAGCCGAAGGCATTCCCATGATCGTGGGCTCCGTGCTGGTGGGCGCAATCATTGGTCTTTACGCTGCGCGCAAAGTGCAGATGACCCAAATGCCCGAACTCGTGGCGCTCATGCACAGCATGGTCGGCATGGCCGCGGCGCTGGTGGGTTACGCCACCTATGTGGACCCTGAAGCTTCCAAGAATTTGGACGGCGCAGCGCACGCCATCCACGCGGGTGAGATCTACATCGGCATCTTCATCGGCGCGGTGACCTTCTCGGGCTCGGTGGCCGCGTTTGGCAAGTTGTCGGGTCGCATCGGCGGCAGCCCTTTGTTGTTGCCTGGTCGCCACTGGCTCAACCTGGTGGGTTTGATCGCCGTCATTTACTTTGGTCGTGAATTCATGAACGCCCACACCGTGCAAGACGGCATGGTGCCTTTGATCATCATGACCGTCATCGCTTTGCTTTTTGGCATCCACATGGTCATGGCCATTGGCGGCGCCGACATGCCGGTGGTGGTGTCCATGCTCAACAGCTACTCCGGCTGGGCCGCAGCGGCCACGGGCTTTATGCTTTCCAACGACTTGCTGATCGTGATCGGTGCTTTGGTCGGCTCCAGCGGCGCGATTTTGTCGTACATCATGTGCAACGCCATGAACCGCAGCTTCATCAGCGTGATCGCCGGGGGCTTTGGCACCACGGCGGCTGCGCCCAAGCCCACGGGCGAAGCGGCCGAGCCGCAAGGTGAAGTCAGCCCCATCTTGGCCGCTGAGACCGCCGAAATGTTGCGCGACGCCAAGAACGTGATCATCGTGCCGGGCTACGGCATGGCCGTGGCGCAAGCCCAGCACACGGTGTTTGAAATCACGAAGACACTGCGCGACAAAGGTGTGAATGTGCGCTTTGGCATCCACCCCGTGGCGGGCCGCATGCCTGGTCACATGAACGTCTTGCTGGCCGAAGCCAAAGTGCCTTACGACATCGTGTTTGAGATGGACGAACTCAACGACGACTTCCCGGACACCGACGTGGCCATCGTGATCGGTGCCAACGACATCGTGAACCCCGCTGCGCAAGACGATCCGACCAGCCCGATCGCCGGCATGCCGGTGCTCGAAGTTTGGAAGGCCCGCACCAGCATTGTCATGAAACGATCCATGGCCAGCGGCTACGCCGGTGTGGACAACCCCCTCTTCTACAAAGACAACAACCGCATGCTGTTTGGCGATGCCAAAAAGATGCTGGACGAGGTGCTGCTGGCTTTGAAAGCTTGAGGTATTCGACGGACTGAACCAAGGGGCCCTGTGGCCCCTTTTTTGATGGACTTGAGGATTGGAAAAACAGGGTGTGAATCGTTGGTTTGATCAGGTGATTCAATGAATGTGTGTATTTTTGAATCATAAAATTGGCGGTTGTTGACTCGGACTGACGCGTCGCCTTCGACTGACCTTTTTGAATGGAAACCTGATTCATGTTTCATCATCCTGTGACACTGCGTGCTTCAGCCGCAGCTTTCTTTTCCCTGACCGACAGTGGGCTCAATGGGTGGTGGCGCTACACCTTGGGTGTGGCCCTGGTCTTGCTGGTTGGCATGTTGGGCGGCGGCTTGGTGCATTGGATGGTCGCTGGCCTGCCCTTGGGGAGTGCGCGTGAATATTTGGCCGCCAACGCCAGCCTGATGACCTTGTTGCTGGTGGTGCTGATCGTGCATGGTTTTTTGCACCGCAGGCCTTGGCGTGCATTGGTGACCACCCGCAAGACGATCGCATGGGGCAGGGTTTTTCAGGGGGCTGCCGTGTGGGGGGTGATCATGCTTGCGACGGTGTCGCTTGAAAGTGTGCTGTACCCCGGGCGTTATGTTTGGAGTTTTGAGTTTCAAAGCTGGTTCTTTTTCCTGTTGCTGGCGCTGCTGCTGACGCCGCTGCAGTGTGCTGCGGAGGAGTTGTTTTTCAGGGGCTATTTTTTGCAGGCCATGGGACGCATTTTTCGTCATCCCTTTGTGCCCGCTGTGCTGAGCAGCCTTTTGTTCGCAGCCCCCCACTTGTTCAACCCTGAAGCGGTGGCCCATGGCTTGGGCATCTTGGCAGTCACTTACTTCACCATGGGTTTCTTGTTGGCGCTTGTGGCATTGCGAGATGCGGGTCTTGAGCTGGCCTTTGGCCTGCACACGGCCAACAATTTTTTTCTGGTGATGTGCTTTGGCTACAAAGACTCACCTTTGCCCGCCTCGGCCATCTTCACTTCAGCGACTTACGATCCGGTCTTTTCTTTGGCGTCCGTTGTGGTGGGCGGCTTGATTTTTTATGCTTGGTTCTTTCGCCGTGTAAAGGACTAGGTCCATTGGACGCAGTCTTGGGGCTGTGTACTCGGGAAATCCAGTATTTTCCAGAGTCAGTTTGTCGTCAGTTGTGGGTTAGACTGAAATGCAGGAGAACACCACATGAACGCGAATCCGATTTGGCTCAAGAGTTACCCCGAAGGCGTCCCAGCCGACATTGATCCGACCCAATACACCTCCTTGGTCGGTTTGCTTGAAGAGAGTTTTGCCAAATACGCCGACCGTTGCGCCTACAGTTTTATGGGCAAGGACATGAGCTTTGCGCAGACCGATCAAGACAGTCTGGCCATGGGGGCGTACTTGCAGTCTTTGGGTCTGAGCAAGGGTGATCGCGTCGCCATCATGATGCCCAATGTGCCTCAGTATCCGGTGGCTGTGGCGGCCGTTTTGCGTGCGGGTTTTGTGGTGGTCAATGTGAATCCTTTGTACACCGCCCGAGAGTTGGAGCATCAGCTCAAGGACTCAGGTGCCAAAGCGATTGTGATCATTGAAAACTTTGCCGCAACGCTGGAAAAATGCATCGCTCAAACGCCTGTGCAGCATGTGGTGGTCGCGGCCATGGGTGACCGTTTGGGCTTGCTCAAAGGCAGTTTGGTCAATTATGTGGTGCGCAATGTCAAAAAAATGGTGCCCGCGTTTCACTTGCCACAAGCCGTTCGTTTCAACGACGCCTTGAGCAAGGGGCGGCAGCAGGCTTTTCGCAAACCCGAATTGTCGGCCGACGACATTGCGGTGTTGCAGTACACCGGTGGCACCACAGGCGTGTCCAAAGGGGCGGTGCTGTTGCACCGCAATGTCTTGGCCAATGTGTTGCAGTCTGAAGCTTGGAACGAGCCCGTCATGAAGCGCATTCCCGCCGGTCAGCAACCCACTTCGGTGTGTGCTTTGCCGCTGTACCACATCTTCGCCTTCACGGTGAACATGATGCTGGGCCTGCGCATGGGCGGCAAAACCATCTTGATCCCCAACCCGCGTGACTTGCCAGCGGTCCTCAAAGAGTTGTCCAAGCACACCTTCCACAGCTTTCCGGCGGTGAACACCTTGTTCAATGGACTGGCCAACCACCCGGACTTCGGAACGGTGGATTGGTCCAATTTGAAGGTGTCTTTGGGGGGTGGCACGGCCGTGACGCCCAACGTGGCCAAGCTCTGGCTGGAAAAAACAGGCTGCCCGATCTGTGAAGGTTATGGCTTGTCCGAAACCAGCCCGTCGGCCAGTTGCAACCCGACCACCAGCACCGAATTCACAGGCACCATCGGTGTGCCCATCCCCGGCACCTGGATGAAGCTGCTCGACGACGATGGCAACGAAGTCACCGCCCCCGGCACGCCTGGCGAGATCGCCATCAAGGGCCCGCAGGTCATGGCCGGTTACTGGCAGCGCCCTGACGAAACCGCCAAAGTCATGACCGCCGATGGTTATTTCAAATCGGGTGATGTGGGCACGGTGGACGAGCGTGGCTACTTCAAAATCGTGGACCGCAAGAAAGACATGATTTTGGTCAGCGGCTTCAACGTCTACCCCAACGAGGTCGAAGAAGTGGCCTCGGCTTGCCCGGGCGTGCTTGAATGCGCGGCCATCGGTGTACCCGACGAAAAAACTGGCGAGACCGTGAAGCTGGTGGTGGTCAAGAAAGACCCGGCCTTGACCGAGGCGCAGATCATCGCTTATTGCCGCGAGAACATGACCGCATACAAGCAGCCCCGCGTGATCGAATTCCGCGACGAATTGCCCAAAACGCCAGTGGGTAAAATTTTGCGGCGCGAATTGCGCAGCAAGCTCTGATCGCGCAGCTGCTGGGCTGAAGCCCCGGGCACAGACCTGTGGCCACCTGTTTTAAGGTGGCCGTTTTCTTTTTTGAAACACAGAACAAGGATGATCCATGGCAGTGATCGGCATCATGAGCGCCATGCACGAAGAACTGGCTGCCGTCTTGGCTGCCATGCCCGACGAGCAAGGTGTGCAGGTGGCCGGGCGAGACTTTTGGGTGGGCCATTGGCAAGGCCACTCGGTGGTGGCGGTGCTCTCGCGCATCGGCAAGGTGGCCGCAGCCACCACAGCCACGGTGCTGCTGGAGCGATTTGGCGTCGATACCTTGGTTTTTACGGGTGTGGCGGGTGGGCTTGGCTCCGGGGTTCGGGTGGGCGATGTGGTGGTGGCCGATGGCTTGGTGCAGCACGACATGGACGCTTCGCCGCTGTTTCCGCGCCATGAGGTGCCCCTGTATGGCCGTGCCCGTTTTGCGGCCGATGTCGACTTGGCTCTCCAACTGGCACAAGCGAGCGAGCAGGTGTTGGCCGACGCTGCCTTGCACTTGGGCACAGACACCTTGACCGAGTTTCAATTGAATGCGCCTCGGGTGCATCGGGGCCTGATCCTCAGTGGTGACCGTTTTGTTTCGACATCGGCCGAAAGCCACGCCTTGCGGCAGGCCT
Organism: Limnohabitans sp. 2KL-3; assembly: GCF_001269405.1. NCBI lineage: Bacteria > Pseudomonadati > Pseudomonadota > Betaproteobacteria > Burkholderiales > Comamonadaceae > Limnohabitans > Limnohabitans sp. 2KL-3. Next base: position 43,918 of record NZ_CXON01000018.1, on the reverse strand, counting down.
TGCCCGAGGCCTTGGCAGTGGAGATGGAGGGCGCGGCGGTGGCGCAGGTGTGCCACGATTACGGCGTGCCCTTTGCGGCGGTGCGCACCATCTCGGACCGGGCGGATGACACGGCGCACACCGATTTCCAGCGCTTCATCCGAGAGGTGGCCAGCCGTTACAGCTTGGCGATTTTGTCCCAGTGGCTGACCGGTCGCCAGCCCGCTTGAGCAGGCCTTATTTGAGCCAGCCCCGGCGGCGGAAATACCACATGGGCACCACGGCGCTGGCGGCCATCAGCGCCAGAGCGTAGGGGTAGCCCCATTTTTGCGACAGCTCGGGCATGTACTGGAAGTTCATGCCGTACAAGCTGGCGATCAAGGTGGGCGGCAGCAAGGCCACGCTGGCCACCGAGAAAATCTTGATGATCTTGTTCTGGTTGATGTTGATGAAGCCGACGGTGGCGTCCATCAAGAAGTTGATCTTGTCGAACAAAAAGGCCGTGTGCGAGTCGAGCGAGTCGATGTCGCGCAGAATTTGGCGGGCTTCTTCGAATTGCTCGGCGTTGAGCATTTTGGAGCGCATCATGAAGCTCACGGCGCGGCGGGTGTCCATCACGTTGCGTCGGATGCGGCCGTTCAAGTCTTCCTGCCGTGCAATCGCGCCCAAGACCTCACCGGCCATGGCGTCTGTCACATCGCCTGACAACACTTTTTTGCCAGCGATTTCCAACTGGTCATAAATGCCTTCAAGCGTGTCCGCTGAGTATTCGGCATCGGCATCAAACAATTTCAGCAGCACTTCCTTGGCGTCTTCAATCAGGCCAGGTGCGCGGCGTGCACGCATGCGCAGCAGGCGAAACACCGGCACGTCTTCGTCATGGATGGAAAACAGCACGCCTTGGCTTTTGAGCTCGGCGTTGTGTTGGTTCAGGATAAAGGCGCAGCGCACCGTGCGAGGCTCGTCTTCGTCGGCGATCAAAAAGTCAGATCGGATGTGCAGCTCGCCGTTGTCTTCTTCGTAAAAACGGGCCGATTCCTCGATGTCTTCGTCCATCGCGTCTTCCGGGATGGACAGGCCGAAGTACTGCTTGATCCAGCGTTTTTCTTCGAGGGTGGGCGACTCCAGGTCGACCCAGATGGGTTGGAAGCGCGAGAGTTCTTCCAATGACTCGATCTCTTCCTGAAAGAGGCGGCCATTGGCGAGTGTGAAGATGTTGAGCATGGCGAATCCGAAAAGTGGCCAGGTGCCAAAAGTTCAAAGGGGCGGCGAAGGGGGTTTTCAGCAGCTTTCGAACGATGGGCAGGGTGCTCAGCGCGTTCGAAAGCTACCGACTCGGGGTAGTTTCCACGGCAGTGTGTCTCCAGAATGAATCGGCGGATTATCGCACCGGATGATGGGGTGCTGGATTCAAAAAAGTCACGATTTCCTCCGCTCGGGCCGAGACGTCCGCCCGGCCCAAGGCCATGAGTGCACCCACAAATTCCGGTTCAAACAGCAAGTAACTGGCCAATGCCGCTCCGCTGCCCTGAAGTGCCCCCAAGCCTTGCAGCACCCGAAGAATGGGTTTGGGCAGGGTGTGAGCAAACTTTTGGGCCAAGGCGTCCAGTGAGGCACTGGGTTGCAGGGTCAAAACATCGACCGCACGCAGTGGCAACTGTGCCCTTAAGGCGTCGGGTAAAACGCGAAGCGTCTGGTTGATGTGGGTGATTTGCTCTACATCGGCTTCCAGGGTGTCATGGAACACACTCGCCATGGCATGCCCTGCGATGGTGCCCAGCGACGGGCGGCCAGCACTTCGGGGTGCGATCTCTGGCCCTCCCTTTTGGGGCTGGCTCACACCGATGGCCAAAATCCGGTCAGCGCCCAGATGCACGGCCGCCGACAAAGGTGAAATCTGGCGCATGGAGCCATCCCCAAAAAATTCCATACCGCCGTCCACCCACAGCGGGGTGGACGGAAAGATGAAAGGAATGGCGCTTGATGCCATCAGGTGCTCGATGGTGATGGGCTGCTGCTCGGCCCGCCTTCCCGGACGACTCCACGGGATGGGTTGGCCATCGCGGGTTTGGCAAAAAGTCCAGTGCACCCCGCTGGAATAGCTCGAAGCTGTGACGGCCAAGGCTTGCAACACCCCTTTTTGCAAGGCTTGATCGATCCGCTCCAATGCAATCGCCCGGTGCAAGGTGTTCACCAATGCCAGGCTGTCCATGGCGGCGGCATGTTCGCGTGCCGAACTGAGCAGGCCCAGCGCTGTTGCCCAGCGGCTGAGTTTGTCCAAAGGGGTCTGTGGCAAGTGGTAAACGTCGCTGGTTCGAATATGGGCCCAAAAATTTGCCAAATCGTTCAGACCGGCCAGGCCATCCATGGCCTTGCTCGCCAGAAATGTGGCGTTCAAGGCCCCAGCCGATGTCCCCGCCAAGACCTGAAACGGAAACCTTTGAAGGTGGGCTTCTTGACGGTCCAGCAGTTGGCCTATCGCCTGCAGAGCACCGGCTTGGTAAGCCGTGCGTGCGCCACCCCCCATCAGCACCAGGCCATTGACATGGGCTGAAATCCGTGGGTCTGGACGTGTGGGTGCTCGATCGGGGTGCGACGAAGCTGAGTGGGCGGTCAGGTTGTCAATGGGCATGGCAACAGGGGTGAGTGAACAAGGCTGCAAAAGGCTGTCAAGGCCGGGGGGAAGATGGGTGTTAGATTCAGAGGATTAACCGGCATTGTTTCATGACCCCCCATCTGACCCCACGGCGCGAGCGCTGGTTGCTCTTGACGCTGGCTGGCATCCAGTTCACCCACATTCTCGATTTCATGATCATGATGCCGATGGGGCCGCAGTTCACGGCCTTGTTTGGCATCAGCAATGCCCAATTTGGTTTGCTGGTTTCTGCCTACACCTTGTCGGCAGGCTTTTCTGGCCTGATGGCGTCGACCTACATTGACCGCTTCAGCCGCAAGCGCTTGATGTTGACCATGTACACCTTGTTTGGATTGGCCACACTGTCTTGCGGCCTGGCCCCCGACTACGTTTGGCTGATGGTGGCGCGTGTGGCTGCGGGTTTGTTTGGTGGGGTGTTGTCGGCGCTGTCACAGACCGTGGTGGCCGATGTGATTCCTTTTGAGCGCCGTGGGCGTGCCATGAGCGTGGTGATGACCTCATTTTCTGTGTCGACCGTGGCAGGTGTTCCTCTGGGCCTGTTTCTGGCGACACACTTGAGTTGGCACGCCCCCTTTTTCGGGATTGCCTTGTTGGTGGGCTTGTTGGCGTTGGCGGCTTGGCAAAGCTTGCCCCGACTGGATGCCCACTTGCATCACCCAGAGCGCGTGAGTGTGTGGCGTGGCATCGGCCAGGTCCTGGCGCATCCCAATCACCTCAAGGCTTTTGGCGTGTCGGGCCTCATGATGTTTGCTGGTTTTACGGTCATCCCCTACATCACGATCTATCTGCAGTCCAATGCGGGCATGCAAAGCCATGAAGTGCCTTGGATTTACCTGTGTGGTGGCACGGTCACCTTGCTCAGTGCCCGGTATTTCGGACGCCTGACGGATCGGGTGGGCAAGGTGAAAGTGTTTCAACGCTTGGCTTTGGCTGTGACGCTGCCCCTGATGGCCACAACCGTCTCTCAGGGCTTGCCGCTTTGGGGTTTGTTGGCCATCTCCACGGGCTTGTTTGCCATGATGAGTGGCCGCATGATTCCGGGCATGGCCATGATCTCTTCGGCTGTTGAGCCACGCTTGCGCGGGACCTTCATGACCCTCAACTCAGCGGTTCAATCGGCCTCTATGGGCTTGGCGGCACTGGTGGGGGGGCTGATCATCGGCCGTGATGAACTGGGTCAGCTCACCGGGTATTGGATGGCAGGTTTGTTGGGTGTATTGGCCAGCTTGATGAGTGCCTGGCTGGCAGGGCACTTGCGCTTGCACGAGAGTCAAGCCAGAGCCATGGTGTGAGCTGTTGGTGGCCAGCAGTGGGCCCAGATGAGGCGCAGTACAAAGGGCTTGATGAAGAAACGAGCGTGTCGTTTCAAATAGAACGATAGCACCAAAAAGGGGTTTTGGGCGCATTGCCAGCGGCCGTTACAGGTTTAGTTTTCAGGCTGTTGCATTTCATTTCAGGGCGGCGCATAGTGAGGTCGAACCACCCGAAAAAGTGGTTCTGAAGCCCTGCTTCAATGGGGTTTTTTCTATCCTGAATCTATGGAGGCGACGACTATGAATTTAACCATCAGCGGACACCATCTGGACGTGACCCCTGCGCTGCGTCAGTACGTCACAGGCAAACTCGACCGCATCACCCGGCATTTCGATCAGGTGGTCGACGTCAAAGTGCTGCTGAGCATTGAGAATCAGAAAGAAAAAGAAAAACGCCAACGCGCCGAATGCAATATTCACGTCAAAGGCAACGACTTGTTTGCTGAAAGTGCGCACGAAGATCTTTATGCAGCCGTTGATGAATTGGTGGACAAGTTGGATCGACAGGTGGTCAAGCACAAGGACCGCATCACGGAGCATCACCACAGCGCACCCAAGCGCATGATGTAAGCGAAGTTGGAGCCAACAGGGGCCGCAGCAAGCGGCCCTTTTTTGTTTTTGGGCCCCCACTTTGGCCTGAATAGTCCAACTCAGACACCGCGGCGACACATGGTATCCCGACCCTCAGGACTGAACAGGTGCATAATCCGGCCTCGACCATGAATCGCCTTTCCTCCATATTGCCTGTTGCCCAAGTTCTTGTCGGGGTGGAAGCCACCAGCAAGAAACGTGCATTTGAAGAAGCCGGACTTCTCTTTGAGAACCTGCATGGATTGTCTCGTGCACTGGTGACCGACAGCTTGTTTGCTCGTGAACGGCTTGGTTCGACGGGTTTGGGTCACGGTGTCGCCATTCCCCACGGTCGAATCAAGGGGCTGAAGTCGCCCATGGCGGCCGTGTTCCGTTTGGCCCAGCCCATTGGCTTTGACGCGCCAGACGAGCAGCCTGTTAATTTGTTGATTTTTTTGTTGGTCCCAGAAGCGGCGACCCAAAAACACCTCGAAATTCTGTCTGAAATCGCCGAATTGCTCAGCGACACTGTCTTGCGTGAAAACATCAAGAACAGTTCAGCCCAAGAGGGCTTGCACCAGTTGATAGCCCAGTGGCGTTCAGCGCAAACCGTCTGAATCGCCAACCCTCAGGGAGATTGCTGCGATGAAGCCATCCGTCATCAGTGCCGATGTTCTGTTTGAAGATCACCGGGGAAAGTTGAAATGGCAATGGCTGGCGGGACTGGGCGCTTCAGAGCGTCGGTTTGACGATGTGGCCGTTCGAGAAGCCCGATCTGGTGCCGATCTGGTGGGTTATCTCAATTACATCCACCCCTACAGGGTGCAGATCTTGGGGCCGCGTGAGGTGGCCTACCTGACCAACTCCACCCCTGAAGATTGCGCCCGACGCATTGCCCGCATTGTGACCTTGGAGCCCCCTGTCTTGGTGTTGGCCGATGGACAGTCAGCGCCTGAGGCTTTGCTGTCCATGTGCGAGCGGGCTCAAATTCCCATGTTCTCGACCGACCAGTCATCGGCGTTCGTGATCGATGTTCTTCGGGCTTATTTGTCCAAGCATTTTGCCGATCGCACCACCATGCACGGTGTGTTCATGGACATTTTGGGCATGGGTGTGCTCATCACCGGCGAGTCCGGTTTGGGCAAGAGTGAGTTGGGGCTGGAGTTGATTTCGCGCGGCAATGGCTTGGTGGCCGACGATGCCGTGGATCTTTACCGCATCAACCAGACCACCATCGAAGCGAGATGCCCTGATTTGCTCCAAAATCTGTTGGAAGTGCGAGGGATCGGTCTGCTCGATATCCGTGCCATTTTTGGTGAAACCGCTGTGCGTCGCAAGATGCGGCTCAAATTGATTGTTCATTTGGTGCGCAAGGAGACCCTGGAGCGGGACTATGAGCGTTTGCCATCAGAGCCCTTGACCCAGGACGTGCTGGGCATTCCGGTGCGCAAGGTGGTGATTCAGGTGGTGGCAGGTCGCAACATTGCGGTTTTGGTCGAGGCTGCCGTTCGCAATACCATTTTGCAAATGCGGGGTATTGACACCTACCAAGAATTCATTGAACGCCAACGCCGCGCCATGACATGAAGCGTCCCGGCGGCTGACTGTTCATCATCCCGGGCTGCGGTGAGGGCAGGGGTTTTGAATGCAGTGGGCATACAGGCTCAGTGCATGGTCCGCAATCACAAAACCTTTGGCTTGTGCAACGGCTTGTTGGCGCGACTCGATTTCAGGGTCAAAAAACTCCTCAACCCGACCGCAATCAAGACACACCATGTGGTCGTGGTGTTGTCCTTCATTGAGTTCATAAACAGCTTTGCCACTTTCGAAGTGGTTCCGGCTCAAAATGCCTGCTTGCTCAAATTGGGTCAATACCCGGTAAACCGTGGCCAAGCCAATATCGGCGTTGTCTTGGAGCAAATGACGAAACACATCTTCGGCCGTCATGTGGCGCATTTGGGCGCTTTGAAAAACTTCCAGAATTTTCAAGCGGGGCAGAGTGGCTTTGAGGCCGTTGCTTTTGAGTTCTTCGATGTGGCTCATGGTTTCAAGGGTTCGGTCAGGGCTTGCCGTGGCTGTGCAAAGCTGCCGCTACAATGATCTGATCATATCGGTACGCCCACAACCATGACAGCCTCCATGACATTTCGCACACCTGCTCTTCTTGTTGCGCTTTTTTTGAGCGTGTGTTTGAGCGCTTGTGGCGGTCTTTCCGGCAACATCAACCGCGACACTTTCAAGCCTTATGTGCCCGAGGTGGTGCAAGGCAATTTCGTCTCCAAAGAGCAACGTCAGGCGCTGCGCCCCGGAATGCAGCGTGCGCAGGTGCGGGACATTCTGGGCACGCCATTGATCGCCAGTTTGTTTCATGCCGACCGTTGGGACTATGCATTCAGCATTGAGCGCCAAGGTGTCCCTGCTCAAAACTTCAGACTGACGGTGTACTTCAAAGGCGATGTGCTTGAACAAGTGGACAGCGATGTGCTGCCCAGCGAGTCGGAGTTCGCAGGTCGATTGGCCGGCCCCAGGGCCAATGTCAAGGTGCCCGTTTTAGAAGCCACAGAAGAGGCCTTGAAGAAGTTTGAGGCACCCAAGCCTGTCATGGACACTGTGCGGCCGCCAGCTGCTCTGCCCAGCCAATACCCGCCTTTGGAGCCCGCTCTTCGCTGAGTGGCGCAGCCCAAGTCACCGCTTGGGCGCGGTTCTTTTTTCAGATTCACTTGTTTTGAAGTCATGACCTCTTTGAATTTATTGCCAATCACGGTTGCCGGTGCTTCGGGCCGCATGGGGCAGATGCTGATCGAGGCCATCTTGGCCTCTGATGATTGTCGGCTGGCCGGTGCGCTGGACATGGCGTCAAGCCCAGCCTTGGGTCTGGATGCAGGGGCCTCTTTGGGCCAGGTCACGGGCACGGCCGTGACCGCTGATTTGCGCCAAGGTCTGAGCGGCTCGTCCTGTTTGATTGATTTCACACGCCCCGAAGGCACGCTGGCACACCTTCAGGTTTGTCGTGAACTCGGGGTCAAGGCGGTGATTGGAACCACAGGCTTCAGTGAGGCACAAAAGGCCGAGATCGCTGAATTGGCCAAAGACATGGCCATTGTCATGGCCCCCAACATGAGCGTGGGGGTGAACGTGACTTTGAAATTGCTGCAAATGGCCGCTCAGGCCATGTCCACCGGTTACGACATCGAGATCATCGAAGCTCACCACCGCCACAAGGTCGATGCCCCTTCGGGCACAGCCCTCAAAATGGGTGAGGTGATTGCCCAAGCCATTGGCCGGGATCTCAAGGATTGCGCGGTTTATGAGCGCTATGGCCATACCGGTGAGCGCGATCCTTCCACCATCGGTTTTTCCACCATTCGCGGCGGGGACATTGTGGGTGACCACACGGTGCTTTTTGCGGGCATTGGTGAGCGCATTGAGGTCACGCACAAATCCTCCAGTCGATCGACCTATGCGCAAGGCAGTTTGCGTGCCGTTCGCTTTTTGGCAGGGCAGGAACGGGGCTTGTTTGACATGTTCGACGTCTTAAATCTGCGTTGATCTGCCTGTCAGATCAAAAGTAGCCATGAACCTGAACGACTTTTTGTTGCACAGCGATGTGCTCAGTCGGGTGTTGGCGCTTTTGTTGTTGGCGCTGTCGGTCGGCAGTTGGGTGGTCATGGTCTGGAAGTGGCGCTTGTTGTCCCGAGTAGCTCAGGATGTTCCTCGCAGTGTGGCTGCGTTTTGGCAGTCCACGGGTTTTGAGGATGCCCGACAAAGGGTGGCTCAATTTGACCGCGACGCCTGTGTGTTGCCCTTGCTCGAGTCCACCCTGGAGCCCTTGGGCGGAACTTTGGCCTCGGCGGGCGAACGCCACCCCCAATTGACCCGGGTGTTGCGGGACGCCATGCAAACGGTGTTGCGTCGTCTGCAATGGGGCCAGGTGTTGTTGGCCACTGCGGGGTCCATTTCCCCTTTTATGGGCTTGCTGGGAACGGTTTGGGGCATCTTCAATGCCTTGACCGGCATGGCCGAAGGAGGGGCTTTGACCATTGACAAAGTGGCCGGCCCTGTGGGCGAGGCCCTGATCATGACCGCTGCCGGCCTGGCGGTGGCCATTCCTGCCGTGCTGGGCTACAACGTGCTGGGTCGACGCATTGGTCAGATCGAGGCCGAGCTTGAAGGTTTTGCGCACGATCTTCGCGCGCTGTTGTCCGACAAGGCCCCGGGCTGAAAACATGGCATTTGGTCGCCTGTCTGCACACAAAGCCGATCAGCCCATGAGCGAGATCAATGTCACACCTTTGGTGGACGTGATGTTGGTTTTGCTGGTGATTTTCATCGTCACAGCGCCATTGATGAGCAGTGCCATACGACTGGACTTGCCCAGCAGTGAAGCGGGTGAGCCGGGTGCTGCCCCACAGTCGATGGCCTTGGTGGTGAATGCCCAAGGGGTGATGTTCATGAACGACCAAGTCATCACTGCCGACGCATTGCGTCTGAAACTGAGGGCAGCTGCGCAGCGCAATCCCCTGACCGAGCTAGAGCTTCGGGCCGATGCATCCGTGCCTTATGGCCGCGTGGTCGAGGCCATGGGGCTGGCCCAAAAAGCGGGCTTGAGCCGAATTGGCTTTGTGGCTCAGGTGGTTTCACCCTGAGTTTGCTGCCGGGTCACCCTGACGGTCAGGTGTGCGGGATCGCCACCGCCCAAGCCCTACAATTTAGCCCTATGCAAGACAAGTACAACCACCTCGAAGTCGAACCCGCTGCGCAATCCCGCTGGACCGCCCGCGATGCCTACCGCGTCACCGAAGACGCCAGCAAAAAGAAGTTCTACGCCTGCTCCATGTTGCCTTACCCCAGCGGCAAGCTGCACATGGGCCATGTGCGCAACTACACCATCAACGACATGCTCACGCGCAGCCTGCGCATGAAGGGCTTCAATGTCCTGATGCCCATGGGCTGGGATGCGTTTGGTCTGCCCGCCGAAAACGCCGCTTTGAAGAACGGCGTGCCCCCGGCCAAATGGACCTACGAGAACATCGCGTACATGAAAAAGCAGATGCAGGCCATGGGCCTGGCCATCGACTGGTCACGCGAAGTCGCCACCTGCGACCCGACCTATTACAAGTGGAACCAGTGGCTGTTTTTGAAGATGCTGGAAAAAGGCATCGCCTACCGCAAGACCCAGGTCGTCAACTGGGACCCGGTGGACCAGACCGTGCTGGCCAACGAGCAAGTCATCGACGGCAAAGGCTGGCGCACGGGAGCTCCGGTTGAAAAGCGCGAGATCCCCGGTTATTACCTGAACATCACCGCTTACGCGCAAGAGCTGTTGGACCATGTGCAGATCGGCAACGACAAAGCCACGCTGAACGGCTGGCCGGACAAAGTGCGCCTGATGCAGGAAAACTGGATCGGCAAGAGCGAAGGCGTGCGCTTTGCATTCCCGCACAGCATCGCTGGCGCTGATGGCGCTTTGATCGGTGAGGGCAAGATGTACGTCTTTACCACCCGCGCCGATACCATCATGGGCGTGACCTTTTGCGCGGTGGCGGCTGAACACCCGCTGGCGCTGCATGCGGCTGCCGGCAATCCCGCGCTGGCGGCTTTCCTCGAAGAATGCAAGAGCGGCGGCACGACCGAGGCCGAAATGGCCACGCAAGAGAAAAAGGGCATGGCCACGGGTCTGTTCGTGACGCACCCACTGACCGGTGCACAAGTTGAAGTGTGGGTTGGCAACTACGTGCTCATGAGTTACGGCGATGGCGCCGTGATGGGCGTGCCTGCGCACGACGAGCGTGACTTTGCGTTTGCGCTCAAGTACGCGCTGCCGATACAGCAGGTCGTGTCCGTCAAGGACCAGGCCTTCGACGCCACCGTCTGGCAGGACTGGTATGGGGACAAACAAAGCTGTGTGTGCATCAACTCCGGCGAACTCGATGGCTTGACCCAAAAAGTCGCTGCCTCCAAAGTGGCCGAATTGTTGGCCGCCAAAGGCCTTGGTGAGAAAAAGACCACTTGGCGTTTGCGCGACTGGGGCGTGAGCCGCCAGCGCTATTGGGGCACGCCGATCCCGATCATCCATTGCGACGAGCACGGCGCGGTGCCGGTGCCCGAAAAAGACCTGCCCGTGGTGCTGCCGCAAGACTGCATCCCCGACGGCTCGGGCAACCCGCTGCACAAGCACGAAGGTTTCCACGCAGGCGTAACTTGCCCTGTGTGCGGCAAAGCGGCCCGCCGCGAGACCGACACCATGGACACCTTTGTGGATTCGTCTTGGTACTTCATGCGCTACTGCGACCCGACCAACACCGAGCAGATGGTGGCAGAGGGTGCGGACTATTGGATGCGGGACCAGAACAATGCCACTGGTGGCAGCGGCATGGACCAATACATCGGTGGCATCGAACATGCGATCCTACACCTCTTGTACGCACGCTTCTGGACCAAGGTCATGCGCGACTTGGGCCTGGTCAAGGTGGACGAGCCCTTCAGCAAGCTGCTCACGCAGGGCATGGTGCTGAACCACATCTACTCGCGCCGCACCGCCAAGGGCGGCAAGGACTACTTCTGGCCGCACGACGTCGAGCATGTGCTCGACGAGACCGGCAAAGTCATCGGTGCCAAGCTCAAGAACGAAGCTGACAGCGGCGATGGCCGCCTCAGCGTGGGCACCGCCATCGACTACGAAGGCGTGGGCACCATGTCCAAGTCCAAGAACAACGGCGTCGACCCGCAAGACCTGATCGAGCGCTACGGCGCTGACACGGCGCGTCTGTACACCATGTTCACCGCGCCGCCCGAAGTCACGCTGGAGTGGAATGACTCGGCCGTCGAAGGCAGCTACCGTTTCTTGCGCCGGGTCTGGAACTTCGCGTTCAAGCACCACGAATTGCTGCGCTCGGCCACCAGCCAAGACCTGAGCCAAGCGGCTTTGGGCGATTCGGCCAAAGCCTTGCGCCGCGAGATGCACCTGGTGCTCAAGCAAGTGGGTTACGACTACGAACGCATGCAATACAACACCGTGGTGTCGGGTTGCATGAAGCTGCTGAACGCGCTGGAAGACTTCAAGCCCGATGGCAGTGCAGGAGATACCGCCGCCCTGTGCGAAGGCGTCTCGCTCTTGACGCGCATGCTCTACCCCGCTTGCCCGCACATCACCGATGAAATCTGGCAGCAACTGGGTTTTGCCCAAGCTGCAGGCGAGTTGCTCGATGCGCCTTGGCCTGTCGTGGACGAGTCGGCTTTGGAGCGCGACCAGATCGAGTTGATGCTGCAAATCAACGGCAAGCTGCGCGGGTCCATCCTGGTGCCTGCCAGCGCCGACAAGGCCCAGATCGAAGCCGCTGCCTTGGCCAACGAAGCCTTTGTCAAGCAGGCCGCAGGTGCCGCGCCCAAAAAGGTGATTGTGGTGCCGGGCCGCTTGGTCAACGTGGTGATTTGAGCGCACGCACCGGATGGATGCACACGCCCCATGAGCACTTCGCGCCGACTTTGCCTTCGGGTCATGCTGGGACTGCCCCTCACGGCAGGCCTGTCGGCGTGTGGGTTTCAGCTGCGCGGTGCCGCTGATTACCCGTTCAAAACCCTTTATGCCAATTTTTCAAGCACCTCCTCCTTGGGGGTCGAGTTGCGGCGAAATTTACTGGGCACAGGCCGCATTGAGCTGTGGAATGATCCGCCCCAGATGTTGCGGGCCGATGCGGTGCTGGACATCTTGAGCGAAGACCGCCAACAAGTGGTGGTGGGTGTGAACACCTCGGGGCAAGTGCGTGAATTGCAATTGCGCTTGAAAGTGAAGTTTCGCCTGCGCACGCCCCAAGGGGTGAACCTCATTGAGCCGGTGGAGTTGGCCCAGCAGCGCGACCTGAGCTTCACCGAGACCGCTGCACTGTCCAAGGAAATCGAGCAGGGCATGATGTACCGCGACATGCAGTCGGACATCGTGCAGCAAATCATGCGCCGATTGGCCGCTGTCAAGTCGCTCGCCACCCCCTTGTCCAAGCCCTGATTTGCACCCCATGCAACTGGCGTACTCCCAACTTTCTGCGCACTTGCAAAAAGGCTTGCGCAGCCTGTATGTGCTCCATGGCGACGAGCCATTGATGCAACAAGAGGCGGCAGACGCCATTCGCGCCACCGCCCGCGCTCAGGGCTATACCGAGCGCAGTGTGCACACCGTGTCTGGGGCCCATTTTGACTGGAGCGAGGTGCTGGCTGCAGGCGGGTCGCTCAGCCTGTTTGCCGACAAACAAATCGTGGAAGTGCGCATTCCCACGGGTAAACCTGGCAAAGAGGGCAGCACGGCACTGCAGCAATTGGCTGTATCGACACAAGACAATGATTCGACCTTGACCCTGGTTTTGTTGCCCCGCCTGGATGCCGCCACACGCAAAGGGGCTTGGTTCGGCGCTTTGGAAAACTTGGGGGTGTTGGTCACGATTGACCCGATAGAGCGCAATGCTCTGCCCCAATGGATCGCCCAGCGATTGCAAGGCCAAGGCCAGCACGTCTTGTCGGGAGAGGCAGGCCAGCGGACTTTGCAGTTTTTTGCCGATCGTGTCGAAGGCAATTTGCTGGCTGCACACCAGGAAATCCAGAAACTGGGCCTGCTCTACCCGCCAGGTGAACTCACCCAAGCGCAGGTCGAGTCGGCGGTGGTCAATGTGGCCCGCTACGATGTGTTCAAGTTGTCTGAATCGGTATTGTCGGGTCAGGTGGCCCGGGTGCAGCGCATGCTCGATGGCCTGCAGGCCGAGGGCGAAGCCGCTGTGCTGGTGCACTACACCATTGCGGAAGACATCCGTGCCATGAAACGCGTCAAAGACGCCATTGCCCAGGGCAAGCCCATGCCCATGGCTTTGCGTGAGCACAGGGTGTGGAGTCCGCGGGACCGTTTGTTTGAGCGCGTGCTGCCCACCATGAGCGCGGCACGGCTGCATGGCCTGCTGCAAGCGGCCCACCAAGTGGACGGCATTGTCAAAGGCCTCAAAGTGCCCGATTGGCCGACCGACCCTTGGCAAGCCCTGCAGCGATTGGCCGTGCGTTTTTCCCGCTTTTGCATCGTTCGCTGAGCCACGTTTGCATCTGCGAAAATGCGTGCATGACCGAATTGAATACCGTTGAACATGTGCAGGCCTTGGGCCTGCAAGCCAAAACAGCCTCAAGCCAGATGGCCCGGGCCTCGGCCGCCATCAAAAACAAGGCTTTGCGTCATCTGGCCGCCTTGCTGCGCGAGAACACCGATGCCTTGCAACTGGACAATGCCAAAGACTTGGAACGTGCCCGCACTGCTGGCTTGGCTGAGCCCATGGTGGACCGTCTGAAATTGAGCCCCAAAGTGCTGGAAACCTGCGCCCAGGGTTGCGAACAGCTGGCCGCCATGCCCGATGTGATCGGCGAAATCATCGGCATGAAGCAGGTGCCCAGTGGCATCCGTGTGGGTCAAATGCGGGTGCCCATTGGCGTGTTTGGCATGATTTTTGAGAGTCGCCCCAATGTGACCATCGAAGCGGCCAGCCTGTCCATCAAAAGCGGCAATGCCTGCATCTTGCGCGGCGGCTCCGAGGCGATTGAATCGAACAAGGCCTTGGCCAAGCTGGTGCAGCAAGCCCTGACCGAGAGTGGCTTGCCCGTCAACGCGGTGCAGCTGGTGCAAACCACCGACCGCGCCGCCGTGGGTCAGCTCATCACCATGCCGCAGTTTGTGGACGTGGTCATCCCGCGTGGCGGCAAGGGCCTGATCGAGCGCATCAGCGCCGAAGCCAAGGTGCCCGTCATCAAGCACCTGGATGGCAATTGCCACACCTATGTGGACGATCCCTGCGACATCGACATGGCCGTCAAGGTGGCCGACAACGCCAAAACCCAAAAGTACAGCCCTTGCAACGCCAGCGAAAGCCTGTTGGTGGCGCGGGGTGTCGCGGCCGAATTCTTGCCCAAAATCGGCGCGATTTATGCGGCCAAAGGCGTGGAAATGCGTTGCTGCCCCAAGGCCAAAGCCATTTTGAGCCAGGTCACCGGGGCCAATTTGAAAGACGCCACCGAGCAGGACTGGTTCGAGGAATACCTCGCACCCATCATCAGCATCAAGGTGCTTGAGGGGGTGGATGAGGCGATTGCCCACATCAACCACTTCAGCAGCCACCACACCGACGCCATCCTGACCCGCGACCACATGCACGCTCAGCGCTTTTTGCGCGAAGTGGATTCGGCCAGCGTCATGGTCAACGCCAGCACCCGTTTTGCCGATGGCTTTGAGTACGGGCTGGGTGCCGAAATTGGCATCAGCACCGACAAGTTTCACGCCCGGGGCCCGGTGGGCATCGAGGGCCTGACCTCGCTCAAGTACGTGGTGCTTGGCGAGGGTGAAGTGCGTGGCTGATCACACCCGGGGGACGGTTGTCCGCTTGGCGCTTGCAATGCGCCAGAACGTCCCCATATCATCACTTTGATTTTCTGGTTCATCGAAGGCAAGTCCATGGTTCCTCATCTCGTCACCGCCCTGACCGGCCCTATCAATGAGCTCGAGCAGCGCATCCTCGACTCCATGCCCGCCATCGAGCGCTGGTTCCGACTGGAGTGGATGGAGCACACGCCCCCGTTCTACACCTCGGTGGACATCCGCAATGCCGGCTTCAAGCTCGCACCCGTGGACACCAATCTTTACCCCGGTGGCTGGAACAACCTGACACCCGAGATGTTGCCCTTGGCCGTGCAGGCCGCCCAAGCCGCCATCGAAAAGATCTGTCCCGAGGCCAAAAACCTCCTGATCATTCCCGAAAACCACACCCGCAACACCTTTTACCTGACCAATGTGGCGCAGCTGCAGCGCATCTTCCACATGGCCGGCCTGAATGTGCGTTTGGGCTCGATCAACCCCGAAATCAAGGAAACCACGGTCATTGAGTTGCCCAATGGCGAGAGTGTGACCCTCGAGCCCGTGGTGCGCACCAAGCACCGCCTGGGTCTCAAGGACTTTGACCCCTGCACCATCTTGCTCAACAACGACCTGTCGGCCGGTGCCCCCGGCATTCTGGAAGAGCTGCACGAGCAATTTTTGCTGCCGCCCCTGCACGCCGGCTGGAGCGTGCGCCGCAAGACCAAACATTTCCAGAGCTACGAAGAAGTGGCCAAGCGTTTTGGCAAGCTGCTGGGCATCGATCCCTGGCTGATCAACCCCATGTTCAGCCAGTGTGGTGATGTGAACTTTGCCGAAGGCACGGGCATGGAATGCCTGCGCAGCAATGTGGACGCGTTGCTCACCAAGATCAAGCGCAAATACAAGGAATACGGCATCAACGAAAAGCCGTTTGTGGTGGTCAAGGCCGACAACGGCACCTATGGCATGGGCATCATGACCGTGCGCGATGTGTCCGATCTGGACCAACTCAACCGCAAGACGCGCAACAAGATGAACGTCATCAAGGACGGTCAGACCGTCAACGACGTGATCATCCAAGAGGGCGTGCTGACCAATGAGCGCATCAATGACGCTGTGGCCGAGCCCGTGGTTTACATGATGGACCGCTATGTGGTGGGCGGTTTTTACCGGGTGCATGCCGAGCGCGGTGTGGACGAAAATCTGAATGCCCCGGGTGCCAGCTTTGTGCCTTTGGCCTTTGCCGAAAGCCCGCATTTGCCCCAACCGGGCGTCAAGCCTGGGGCCAGCGTGCCCAACCGCTTTTACATGTATGGCGTCATCGGCCGCCTGGCCATGTTGGCAGCCAGCTATGAGCTGGAAGCGACCGACCCTGAGGCCGAGGTGTACGACTGAAGTTGTTGCACTGCAACAAAATCACAAAATGAACGGTGACACAGGGCTCGAATCGGGCGCAAAATAGCCAGCTTGTTTGTCATCAGGCCTGCTTATACCCAGGCCCCTGCCTGTGTCCACTACCCGTTCTTCACTTGTCGCATTGACCTTGGGCGCCATTGGCGTGGTGTATGGCGACATCGGCACCAGTGTGCTGTATGCGATGAAAGAGGTCTTTGGCTCCGGCCATGTGCCTTTTACGCCGGCCAATGTTTATGGCATCCTCTCCATCTTCTTTTGGACCCTGACCACCATCGTGTCGGTCAAGTATGTGGTGTTGGTGCTGCGTGCCGACAACCACGGCGAAGGGGGGCTGGTGGCCATGTTGGCGCTTGCTTCGCAATCGGTCAAAGACAAACCGCAATTGCGCAAAGTGCTGTTGATCGTTGGCATTTTTGGAACCTGTCTTTTTTATGGTGACGGGGTCATCACACCCGCCATCTCGGTGTTGTCGGCCGTTGAAGGCTTGGAGATCATCTCCCCGACCTTCAAAAAGGCGGTGATCCCCCTCACGTTGGTCATTTTGTTCCTGCTGTTTTGGGTGCAAAAGCGGGGCACGGCGGGCATTGGCAAATTCTTCGGTCCGATCACGCTGGTCTGGTTTCTTGCCATCGCGGTCTTGGGCGTGTCGCACATCGTGCAGCGCCCCGAGATCTTGTTCGCCATCAGCCCCCACTATGCGCTGGGCTTCATGTGGAATGAGCCGGGCACCACTTTCATCATTTTGGGCGCGGTGGTCTTGTGTGTGACCGGGGGCGAAGCCTTGTATGCCGACATGGGCCATTTCGGTAAAAAACCGATTCGCCTGGCTTGGTTCAGTGTGGTCATGCCTTGTTTGACTCTGAACTATTTTGGTCAAGGCGCGTTGCTTCTGGCCGAACCTGAAGCGGTCAAAAACCCGTTTTACATGATGGCTCCCGAATGGGCCTTGCTGCCACTGGTGGGTTTGGCCACCATGGCCACGGTGATTGCATCGCAGGCGCTGATTTCAGGGGCTTTCAGTGTGACCAAACAGGTCATTCAATTGGGTTATTTGCCGCGCTTGCAGGTGCTGCACACCAGCGAGACCGATACGGGGCAAATTTACATGCCCTTTGTCAATTGGGGCCTGTTTGTGGCCATCGTGCTGGCGGTGGTCATGTTCAAGTCGTCGAGCAATTTGGCTGCTGCTTACGGCATCGCGGTGTGCACCGACATGTTGATCACCACAGTGCTGACATTTTTCGTCATCCGCTATGCCTGGAAATTGCCACTGGCTCTGTGCATCGGTGCGACCGGTTTCTTCTTTGTGGTCGATCTGGCGTTTTGGGCTTCCAACATGTTCAAGTTGTTTGATGGGGGCTGGTTTCCCCTGCTCATTGGCGCAGCGGTGTTCACCCTCATGCTCACATGGCACGATGGGCGGCGACTGCTCAACGAGTCTTTGCGCACGGATGCTTTGCAGTTGGGCGATTTTCTGGAAGCGGTGTTCATTTCTCCCCCCACCCGGGTGGAGGGCACGGCCGTGTTCTTGACGGCCGAGACGGGGGCTGTGCCCAATGCCTTGTTGCACAACCTCAAGCACAACAAGGTTTTGCACGAAACCAATTTGTTTGTCACCGTGCGCAGCCACGAAGTGCCCCGTGTGGACGCTGCACAGCGCCTGGATGTCACGCCTTTGGGGCATGAATGCTGGCAAGTCATTGTCAATTACGGCTTCAAAGACAATCCTGACCTGCCCTCTGCGCTGAGCAAAATCAAAGGAGAGGGCTACAAACTCGATCCGATGATGACCAGTTATTTCCTGTCACGCGACATCGTGATCCCCACCATTGGTGGCGGCATGGCCACCTGGCGTGAAAAACTTTTTGCCCAGATGCACCACAACGCCAGTGCTGCGGCCGAATTTTTGAACTTGCCCACCAATGCGGTGGTCGAGTTGGGCTCCAAGATTGAAATTTAAGGCTCCGTGAGCACCACCCATCTGCTGTATTTGCACGGCTTCAGGTCGTCGCCACAGTCGGCCAAAGCCCAAATCATGGCCCAGCGGGTGCAGACCTTGCACCCCGGTGTGACCTGGTGGTGTCCTCAGCTGCCCGCTTCGCCTGCGCAAGCTGTTGCCCTCTTGCTGCAGGGCATGGCCGTCTGGCCGCGCGGGCACATGGCGGTCATGGGGTCTTCACTTGGCGGCTTTTACGCCGCATGGCTGTCGGCACACCTGTCCATCCCAGCGGTGCTGATCAACCCGGCTGTGCACCCCTCGCGAGATCTGGCGCGATACATTGGCGAGCACCCGGTTTGGCAAGACCCGGCGCAAAGCATCTTTTTTGAACCTGCTCATGTCCAAGAGTTGGTACAGCTCGAAAGCCAGCCCCCGCCCACCCTGCCCTCAACCCTGGCCTTGATCGCCAAGGGAGACGAGGTGCTCGACTGGCGCGAGATGCTGGCCCGTCACCAAGCCGGTCAGGTGTGCTTGATCGAGGGCAGTGACCACGCCCTGAGTGATTTTGAAGACCATTTGCCGCAAATTCTTGAATTTCTGCGGTTGGTGTGAAGCCCTGAGGGCTGAATGGCCGGGTGGCATGGGAAAATCCAGCCATGTATGCATTTTTTGAAGAAGCCGGCAAATTCATGGCCGGACGGATCATGTCCGAAGCCGAGTCCTCTGCGCAGGTCGAACTCGACTCGGGCAAGCGGGTCAAGGTCAAGTCGGCCTATTTGTTGCTCAAGTTCGACAAGCCCAGCCCTGCCGTTTTGATGAGCGAGGCCGCCGCCTTGAGCCAAAGCATTGAGCTCGAACTGGCCTACGAGTGCGCTTCAGACGAAGAGTTTGGTTTTGGCGATCTGGCCAAGGACTATTTCAGCGCCAACGCCAGCACCACAGAGCAAGTGGCCGCCTTGCTGCGCTTGCACGAAGCGCCCCATTACTTTCGTCGGGGCAGTGCCAAGGGGCGCTTTCGCAAGGCACCCGCCGAGATCGTGCAGCAGGCTTTGCTGGCCATCGAGAAGAAAAAGCAGATTCAAGCCCAAATAGACGCCTGGTCTGCCGAGCTGATGGCCGGCAGCTGCCCAGCCCCCATCCGCGAGCAGTTGTACAAAATTCTGTTTCGCCCCGACAAGAACACGCCCGAATACAAGGCCGTGGTCGAGGCCAGCAAAAGCAGCCAGACCGCGCCTTTGGACCTGCTGCAAAACGCGGGGGCCATCGCTTCGGCCTGGGATTTCCATTGGCAGCGGTTCTTGTTTGACCTGTTTCCCAAAGGCACCGGCTTTCCGGCCCTGCAAGCGCCCGCTATACAGGACGAATTGCCGCTGGCACCCGTGCAGGCGTTTTCCATTGACGACTCGCACACCACCGAAATTGACGATGCTTTGTCGCTGCAAGGCCTGGGCACCGGCACGGTCACGGTGGGCATCCACATCGCCGCGCCTGGCTTGGCGCTGACGCCGGGCAGCCCCATTGATCAATTGGGCCGTGCGCGCCTGTCCACCGTCTACATGCCGGGTTACAAAATCACCATGCTGCCCGACAGTGTGGTGCAAACCTACACCCTGATTGAAGGGCGCGACTGCCCGGCCGTGTCGCTGTACGTGACCTTCAGTGAAGACACGCTGGAGGTGCAAAAGACCGAAACCCGGCTGGAGCGCGTGCCGATTCTGGTCAACCTGCGCCACGACCAGCTGGACGATCGCATCACCCGCGAGTGGCTCGAAGGCGAGGACCTGAGTGACCATGCCGATGTGCCCGTGAGCCGCGCCACGCTGGCGTTTTATTGGCGTCTGGCGCAAACCCTCAAGGCCCGGCGCGAAGTGGTGCGCGGCAAACCCGAGAACTTCAACCGCCCCGACTACAGCTTCAAGCTGGACCGGGCCAGCAACGACGCCCCGCCCACCGGCGAAGAGACCGTGCTGATCGGCACCCGCAAACGCGGTGCCCCGCTCGACTTGATGGTGGCCGAGGCCATGATTTTGGCCAACAGCACTTGGGGCCAGTGGATGGCTCAGCTGGGGGTGCCCGGCATCTACCGCAGCCAAGCCAGCTTGGCCCCGGGCGTCAAGGTGCGCATGGGCACCAAGGCCTTGCCGCATGCGGGCATTGGCGTGCCCAGCTACGCCTGGAGCACCTCGCCGCTGCGCCGTTACACCGACCTGGTCAACCAGTGGCAAATCATCGCCTGCGCCAAGCATGGGGCCACCGCTGCGCTGGCTGCGCCCTTCAAGCCCAAAGACGCCGAATTGTTCTCGATCATCAGCGGCTTTGATGCCGCCTACAGCGCCTACAACAGCGTGCAGTCGAGCATGGAGCGTTACTGGACGCTGCGCCATGTGCAGCAGCAAAGCATGGACGAGTTGGACGCCAGCCTGGTCAAGGAAATGGGCGGCGGCAGCTGGCTGGTGCGTGCCGACACCTTGCCGCTGATGTTCAGTGTCATGGGTGCCCAGGGTCTGGCCCGGGGAGCACATGTGCGCGTCAAGCTCGGCGAGATTGACCTGATGGCACTGGATGTGAGTGGCACCGTGATCGCGCACCTCGATGCAGACAACCCCGTGGATTCTGATGCGGAAGAAGCCGAGGAAGACGATGTCCTGCCCGCAGGACCTGTGACCATTGCTGTGGACCTTCAGGACAGCACACAAAGCCATGAAAACTGATGCCATGGCCGATGGGCCCAAGTCAAGCGCCCCGGCGCAAGCCACCAAGCCATCCCCCCACCGGGGTTTGATTTGGGCATTGTCACTCTCCGTGGCGGTGCATTTGAGTTTGGTGACTTTGCGCTTTGCCGCCCCCGAAACCTACAACCGCGTCTTTCAGGACACGCCTCTTGAAGTGATGCTTGTCAATGCCCGCAGTGACGAGGCCCCACAAAAAGCACAGGCCTTGGCACAGGTCCGTTTGGCTGGGGGTGGCGAGGTGCCTCAAGTGCGCATCGCCAGCTCGCCCTTGCCGCCGGCCTTGAATCCGGATCCTGGCACCGACATCAGCGCAATGCAGCGCCAGATTGAGGCACTCAAAATGCAGCAAATGCGTTTGCTTACACAACTCAAGGACGAGTTGTCGGTGCTGACCCGAGAAAACGCCGGTGACAAAAAGGACGGCCCTGACCGCCAAGCCCGCGAGCAACGCCAACAACAGTTGGCCCGGCAGTTGGCCCAGATTGAGCAACGTGTCGACCAAACTCAGGGTTCGGCCCGCAAGCGCTACATCAGCCCCGCCACACAAGAGGTGGCTTATGCGCTGTACTACGATAAATTGCGCCGGACCATCGAGTACCAAGGCACCTTGAATTTTCCGGAAGCCAACGGACAAAAAATATACGGGCAGCTCACCATGGTGATCACGGTGGACAGTCGGGGCAGATTGTTGTCGACCGAGGTGGCCAAGCCATCGGGCACCCCCATGCTTGATGAACGGGCCGTGGCCATTGTGCGCAGTGCTGCGCCTTTTGGTGTGTTTACCTCCAAAATGCGCCAGCAGGCCGACCAAATTGTGGTCGTCACCCGGTTTGATTTTTCCCGGGACAACACCCTGGAAACGCGCATGCAAGCGCAAGAAAAAGCCAAACCTTGAGACTGTGCAAGGTTTAACGAACACCGAAAGATTGTGATGCGTGCCCTTGGCCGATGGTTGTTGTTGGTGTTGTTGGCCGCGTTGGGCCTGCAGTTGTTTTTTGCCCTGCGCATTGTGAGCATGAACTGGTGGATGCCTGAATCCACCACGTTCCAACGCTCCCAAGCTTGGCAAATCGTGCAGCGTCAAGGGGCGCTGCCTTGGCGTCAGGAATCTGTGTCGATGGCGGCTGTGGCCACCACACTGCAGCGTGCCGTGATCGCCTCTGAAGATGGGGCCTTCACCCAGCACAAAGGGGTTTGGTGGCAGTCTTTGGAAAAAGCGTGGGAGAAAAATGCCAAGGCCAAAGCATTGGCTGAGAAAAAAACGCAAAACCAAGCGGGCAAGCCCCCAGTCACCGCAAAAATTGTGGGCGGCTCGACCATCACCCAACAATTGGCCAAGAACCTTTTTTTGTCCGGTGAGCGCACCCTGCTGCGCAAGGGACAAGAAATGTTGATCACCCTGACCCTGGAGGCGTTTTTGAGCAAACGCCGCATTCTGGAGATTTACCTCAACAGCGTGGAGTGGGGTGAAGGGGTGTTTGGTGCACAAGCCGCTGCACAGCATTACTTTCGCAAAAACGCCTCGCGTCTGAGCGCATGGGAGGCTGCCCGTTTGGCGGTGATGCTGCCCCGCCCGCGTTATTTTGAAAAGTTGCCCCAATCGCCTTATTTGGCAAGCCGTGCCGAAACCATCACCGCCCGCATGAACGATGTGGTTTTGCCATGAGCACGCTGACCCATGCGGCACCCTCGACTTTGCGCATTTTGGGCATTGATCCGGGTCTGCAAACCACGGGTTTTGGTGTGCTCGACATGAGCGGATCCAAACTCCAGTATGTGGCCAGCGGCGTGATCGAGACCACGCGGGAAGAAATGGGCAACTTGCCTGCGCGTTTGAAAGTGATTTATGACGGCATCCGCGAAATCAAAGCGCGTTACCAGCCTGATGTGGCTTCGGTCGAGATTGTGTTTGTGAACATCAACCCGCAAGCGACCTTGCTTTTGGGCCAGGCCCGTGGCTGCTGTGTGACGGCCTTGGTGTCGTGTGATTTGCCTGTGGCCGAATACACCGCATTGCAAATGAAGCAGTCGGTCACCGGCCATGGCCGGGCGGCCAAGTCGCAGGTGCAGGAAATGGTCAAGCGTTTGTTGCACTTGCCTGTGTTGCCCCGGCAAGATGCCGCTGACGCTTTGGGCATGGCCATCACCCATGCCCACGCCAGCCCCTCGATGAACAAATTGGCCGCGCAAGGCGTTCTCAACCGCAAAACCCACGGCATGTTCAGAAGCGGCCGCAGTCACTGAGGCTGGCGGCTCTTCAAAAGCAAAACTCGCCCTTTGGCCTGGGCAAATTTCTGACACTCGCTTGATCTGTTACAGGCTCAATTGGGGGTGTAAGCCAAGCGCACGTAAATGGGGGCGAAGGCCTCGGCTTGGGTGATTTCGACCAAGGTTTCCTTGGCCAATTCGAGCAAAGCGATGAAGGTCACCACCAGCACGGGGGTGCCCAAGCTGGCATCGAACAAGTTTTCGAACTCGACAAACTTGCGACCTTGCAGGTGCTTGAGCACGATGCTCATGTGCTCTCGGACACTGAGCTCTTCCCGGCTGATTTTGTGGTGTTGCACCAAGTTGGCACGTCGCAAAATATCTTGCCACGCTGATTGCAACTCGCCCATGCTGACGTCTGGAAAACGCGGTTGCAGGCTTTGTTCGATGTGCACTTGGGCCTGCAAAAAATCCCGACCATAGTGTGGAATGAGGTTCAGCTGCATGGAGGCCAGTTTCATCTGCTCGTACTCCAGCAGACGCCGCACCAACTCGGCACGCGGGTCCTCGGCCTCTTCGCCCTCGGCGACTTTTTTGGGCGGCAGCAGCATGCGCGACTTGATCTCGATCAGCATGGCCGCCATCAGCAGGTATTCGGCAGCCAATTCCAGGTTGCGTGCCCGGATTTCATCCACATAACTCAGGTACTGACGGGTCACGCCCGCCATGGGAATGTCGAGAATGTTGAAGTTTTGCTTGCGAATCAGGTAAAGCAGCAAGTCCAGTGGACCCTCAAACGCCTCCAAAAACACCTCCAGCGCATCCGGTGGGATGTACAGGTCCGTGGGCATGGCGAAAAGGGGTTCACCATACAAGCGAGCCAGAGCCACTTGGTCCACCACATGGGGCATGGCCTGGGCTTGCTCAAGTTGTGCTGGTGGCAGCTCCTTGGGGGCGGTGCTCATGGGGGGAGAGGGGGCGTTCAGCAGAGGGTCGGGTGGCTGCGACGTGTTCAGGCCAGGGTCTGGTACACGTAAGGCTTTTGGGCCACACGTCCGTCTTTGAATGCCTGTTGATCGTCACGGCTGATGGATTTGTCCCACAACAGGGCGCGACCTTGACGTTGTTGCGCTTCCAGTTGAGGATGTTCGCGCTTGAGTTGATCAATGAATTGTGTAGCGTCCGAAACGTAGTCGGGGCGGCGAAAAATGGACATGGGGGAACTTCCGTTCGGAAAAAGAAAACTGAGCGCTGACCACGGCACAAACTCCAAGACTGTGCTGGGATCTGCATTTTAGCGGGCATGGTGCTCAAAGAGGCTGACAGCGCGGTTCAGTCCAGCAGACAAGTCTTTGACCAGTTGACCTTGAAGGTGTTCAACCAGGCCGCTGCGCCGGGCAATGTCCAGAGGTTGGTGTGACAAACCGCAAACGATGAGCTGAATTTGTTTTTTACGGCAGGTTTCCACCAGATTCATCAACGCATCAGCTCCGGAAGAATCGATGTAGATGACGTTTTTCAGGTCCAGCACCAAAACCGGGGTTTGCACCGTGTCCTCCAACTCTTCCACCAGTTTGACGGCACCAAAAAACAAGGCCCCATACAAGCGCCAAGCTTGAACTTGGTGGTCGTGGCCGGTCAGTTCGGGGTGGTCGGCCGCGCTGACTTGTTCGCACCGGGTCAGGCTGGAAATGCGGTAAATGAAAGTCAGGCAGGCTGCAACCAACCCCACCTCGACGGCCACCGTCAGATCAAAGACAACCGTCAGAAAAAAGACCGCCAACAAAGTGATGCGGTAGGGCAAGCGGTATTGGCGCAAGAGCATGAATTCGCGCCACTCGCCCATGTTCCAGGCGACAAACATCAAAATGGCGGCCAGCGCCGCCAATGGAATGTGTCCGGCCAAGGGGGCTGCCACCAGCACCACGGCCAGCAAAGTGAGGGCATGCACCATGCCCGAAATTGGGGTGCTGCCCCCGCTTTTGATGTTGGTGACGGTGCGGGCGATGGTGCCAGTGGCCGGCATGCCTCCAAAGAAGGGCGTGACAAAATTGGCCACACCTTGGGCCATCAATTCTTGATTCGGGTTGTGCCGGTCGCCGATCATGCCATCGGCGATGCGGGCGCACAGGAGGGACTCAATCGCTCCCAACAGCGTCAGTGTCAAGGTGGGCATGAGCAAAAAACGAGCACTGTCCCAGCTGAACTCGGGCCACGCAAACGCAGGCAAGGTCGCAGGGATGCCTCCAAACTTGCTGCCAATGGTCTCAACCGGCAAGTTCAGCAGCCAAGTCACCAAAGTGGCAAAGACCAGCGCAACGATGGAGCCAGGCATCATGCAGGCCCAGCGGTAGCGGGTGTCCGCCAAACGGCGGCTCATGCGCAACCAACCGACCAACAAGGACAAAGAGGCCATGGCCAGCAGCACAGCGGCCAGACTGGCACTGTGCAGGTTGTGCCAAAGGGTGTGCAAGATGCCAAAAAAATCGGCGGGCATGCTGATGATTTTCAGACCCAGAAAATCCTTGATCTGTGACAGCATGATCAGCACCGCGATGCCGTTGGTGAACCCAATCACCACCGCCACCGGAATGAAGCGGATCAGCGTGCCCAAGCGAAACAAACCCATCAGGAACAGCAGTACACCCGACATGGCCGTGGCCAAAATCAAGTTGGCCAAACCATAACGCTCGACAATGCCATAAACAATGACGATGAAGGCACCGGCCGGGCCGCCAATTTGTACCCGACTGCCACCCAAGGCAGAGATCAGAAAGCCCGCAATGATGGCAGTGAACAGGCCGGCTTCGGGCTTGAGTCCGGAGGCGATGGCAAAGGCCATGGCCAAGGGCAGGGCGACCACACCGACAGTCAGTCCCGCGCCGACATCCTGGCTGAAGCGTTGACGGTTGTAAGCGCTCAAGCTGTCGAACAATCGGGGGCGAAAGAAATGCGTGGCCTGCATCCACTTCATGTGCGTCTCGTGTAGATTTTTTGTGGGCAAATTATGCGGCACGCCAACGCAGGTCGGTCAACAAGGGGCGCAGGCACAACACCCAAAGCAGGGCCGCCAAGGGCACGGTGGTGATGTAACCCCAGTACTTGAAACCCAGTGCCCCGATCAGCCCGCCCAGAAAAAAGCCCAGCACCAGGGCCAGCTGCACCCGCAGGCGCTGGCGGTTGGCACGCACCGGGGTGCCGGGCTGGCTGCGGTTCATGTACAGAAGTTTTCCCAACTCGATGCCCAGGTCGGTCACCAGCCCGGTGATGTGGGTGGTGCGGATTTCGGCTTTGGAAATTTTGGTGATGACCGCGTTTTGCAGGCCCATGATGAAGCACAACAGGACCACGGTGACCGGTACAAACAGCTGCGACCAGGCCGCAATGGCCGCGCCAAACAGCCCGAACACCAGCAAGGCCCCGGATTCGAGCAGGAGCGGCAAGCTGTAGCTGCTGCGCAGCTGCTGTCGCAAGCCCCAGTTGACCAGCACGGCGGTGCACATGGCACCAGACATGAAAGCCATGAGGCATGCCAGGCCCGCCAAGGCCAATGTGATGTTGCCCAGCACCAAGTCGTCGGCCACAGACGAGACGATACCGGTCATGTGCGAGGTGTAGCTGCCCACCGCCAAAAAACCACCTGCGTTGGTGGCTCCAGCGACAAAGGTCAGCACCAGTCCCAGCCGCAGGTTGGCCTCAGGGCTGCGCTGCACATCGGTCCATCCGCGAATCAGGGGGAACATGTGCAGCGTTTCAAAAGTTCAGTGAATCCGCATGCCGGGCTTGGCACCGGGCCAGGGGTGCAGCACATGGATGCCCGGTTCGGCTTTTTCATCCGCGTGGCTAGCAGCCAGCACCATGCCCTCCGACACCCCAAACTTCATCTTGCGGGGCGCCAAATTGGCCACCATCACGGTCAGCTTGCCGATCAGGTCTTCAGGCTTGTACATGCTGGCGATGCCACTGAACACATTGCGCATGCGGCCTTCACCCACATCCAGCGTCAGGCGAAGCAGCTTGACCGAGCCTTCTACGGGTTCGCAGTTCACGATCTGGGCAATGCGCAGATCGACCTTGGCGAAGTCGTCGATGCTGATGGTGGGAGCGATCTCCTCGCCACCCGGAATGAGCTTTTCCTCCACCACGGCCGGTGGCTCGAACAGGGCGTCGAGTTGTTCAGGGGTGACGCGTTGCATCAGGTGTTGGTAGGCGTTGATGCTGTGGCCTGCGCCCAGCAGGCTTTGCGCTTGCTCAAAGGTGAAGGGCGTCACGTTCAGGAAAGCCTCGACCTGCGCGGCCAATGCGGGCAGCACGGGTTTGAGCTGCAGGCTGAGCAGGCGGAAGGCTTCGATGCAGGTGCTGCACACGTCGTGCAATCGCGCGTCTTGGCCTGCTTGTTTGGCCAAGTCCCAAGGTTTGTTTTGATCCACATAGCTGTTGACCTTGTCGGTCAGCAGCATGATTTCGCGCAGGGCTTTGGCGTATTCGCGTTCGTCGTAGAGCGCGGCAATGGTCGGCGCAGCGGCTTGCAAGCTTGTCAGTAAGGCTTGCCCGTCGGCGCTCACGGGGCCGAGTTGGCCGCCAAAGCGCTTGGCGATGAAGCCGGCCGAGCGCGAGGCGATGTTCACAAATTTGCCGATCAAATCGCTGTTGACCCGCGCCATGAAGTCTTCGGCGTTGAAGTCGATGTCTTCGTTGCGGGCCGAGAGTTTGGCCGCCAGGTAGTAGCGCAGCCACTCGGGGTTCATGCCCAGGCTGAGGTACTTGAGCGGGTCCAGGCCCGTGCCCCGGCTCTTGCTCATTTTTTCGCCGTTGTTCACCGTCAGGAAGCCGTGCACGTTCACCTTGTTGGGCGTCTTGCGGCCACTGAAATGCAGCATGGCGGGCCAGAAGAGCGTGTGGAAGGTGACGATGTCCTTGCCAATGAAGTGGATCTGCTCCAGATGGGGGTTGGCCATGTAGGCGGCGTAATCTTCGCCGCGTTTGTCCAGCAGGTTTTTCAGCGACGCCAGGTAGCCCACAGGCGCGTCCAGCCACACATAAAAGTACTTGCCCGGCGCGTCCGGAATCTCGATGCCGAAGTAGGGCGCGTCGCGTGAGATGTCCCAGTCGCCCAAGCCCTCGCTGGTCGTGCCGTCGGGGTTGGTGCGCACCGAAAACCATTCCTTGACTTTGTTGGCCACCTCGGGCTGCAGCTTGCCGTCTTGGGTCCATTGGCTCAAAAACTCGACACAGCGCGGGTCGGAGAGCTTGAAGAAAAAGTGTTCCGAGGTCTTGAGCTCAGGCTTGGCACCCGACAGGGCCGAAAACGGGTTGATCAGGTCGGTGGGCGCGTAGACCGCGCCGCAGCTCTCACAGTTGTCGCCGTACTGGTCTTTGGCGTGGCACTTGGGGCACTCGCCTTTGATGAAACGGTCGGGCAAAAACATGTTCTTTTGCGGGTCAAAGAACTGCTCGACCGAGCGCACCTCGATCAGCGAGCCGCCATCCGCCTGTGAAATGTCGCGCAGGTCGCGGTAAATGGCGCGGGCCAGCTCGTGGTTCTCGGGCGCGTCGGTGCTGTGCCAGTTGTCAAACTGGATGTGAAAACCGTCCAGATAAGGCTTGCGGCCCGCGGCGATGTCGGCCACGAACTGCTGGGGCGTCTTGCCCGCCTTTTCGGCGGCAATCATGATCGGCGCACCGTGCGTGTCGTCCGCGCCCACAAAGTTGACCTGGCTGCCCTGCATGCGCTGGAAACGGACCCAGATGTCGGCCTGGATGTACTCCATGATGTGGCCGATGTGGAAATTGCCGTTGGCATACGGCAAGGCGGTGGTGACAAAAAGCTGGCGGGGCGCGGTGGGGGCAGACATGGTGGGGCAGTTTGTAGGGGAATCGGTGATTTTAGGGTGTATGGGCTGTCTTGTCGGTAAACTTCGGCCCATTCTAGAAAGTGACCATGGCGACCACCGAACAACTCCTCCAGGCTTTGCAAGCCGTCATTGACCCGAACACGGGCAAAGATTTCGTGTCCACCAAAACCCTGAAAAACCTCCAAGTCGAAGGCGGCGATGTCTCTTTTGACGTGGAGCTGGGCTACCCGGCCAAGAGCCAAATCCCGGCCCTGCGTCAGGCCTTGATCGCCGCCGCCAAATGCGTGGCGGGCGTGGCCAATGTGTCGGCCAACGTGACCAGCAAGATCACGGCGCACGCCGCCCAGCGCGGTGTGGCCCTGCTGCCTCAGGTGAAAAACATCGTGGCTGTGGCTTCGGGCAAGGGCGGCGTGGGCAAAAGCACCACCGCCGTCAACCTGGCGCTGGCGCTGGCCGCCGAGGGTGCCAAAGTGGGCCTGCTGGATGCCGACATCTATGGCCCCAGCCAGCCCATGATGATGGGCATCGAAGGCCGCCCGGAGAGCGAAGACGGCCAGACCATGGAGCCCATGGAGAACTACGGCGTGCAGGTCATGTCGATTGGTTTTCTGGTCAATGCCGACGAGGCCATGATCTGGCGCGGCCCCATGGCCACCCAGGCGTTGGAGCAACTGTTGCGCCAGACCAACTGGAAAGAACTCGACTATTTGATCGTGGACATGCCCCCGGGCACCGGTGACATCCAGCTGACCCTGAGCCAGCGTGTGCCCATGACCGGCGCAGTGATCGTGACCACCCCTCAAGACATTGCCCTGCTGGACGCCAAAAAAGGCGTCAAGATGTTCGAGAAAGTCGGCGTGCCGATTTTGGGCTTGGTCGAAAACATGGCGGTGCACGTTTGCACGAACTGCGGCCATGTCGAGCACATCTTTGGCGCTGATGGCGGCAAGAAAATGGCCGCCGAATACGGCATGGATTATCTGGGCGCACTGCCTCTGGACATGCAAATTCGCCTGCAAGCCGACAGCGGCAAGCCCACCGTGGTCTACGACCCCGATGGCGAAGTGGCGCAAATCTACAAGGCCGTGGCCCGCCAGGTGGCGGTCAAAATCGCGGCCAAGGCCAAGGATTTTTCGAGCAAGTTCCCGACCATCAAGGTCAGCAAGGACACCTGAACACCGGGCAGGCCGTCCACTTCGGCGGCCATGCCTCAGTCCTTTGCAAAGAGACCGTTTTGAAGTAATCAATACGTATTCATTGTTATCATTTGCTTTGTGTTGTGAGGTACAAAGTGAATGCTTTCCATCGGCTTGCCGCCGGAGTCCGACAAGTATTGTGGCGCTGGCCCATGGAGTGGCTGGCGGGTTTGTTGGTGGCCGTGGGGCTGTGGGTGGTGCTGTACACCTACCAGTCCAGCGAGGCGATGGTCAAACAATATGCCGCAGAAAGTGCTCAAACGCACGCGGTGTCCATCACACAGTTTCGCAATTTCTACACCCAAGAACTGGTGCCCAGGGCCGTCAAGGCGGGGGTGGACATCACCCACGAATACCAGTTGCGTGACAACGCACTGCCTTTGCCAGCCAGCTTGACCATCGATCTTGGACATTATTTGTCCAAAGTCGATGGCGGCACGCAGGTGCGCTTGTTCAGCGATCAGCCTTTTCCATGGCGCGTGGCTGAGCGTCACCTCGATGATTTCCAGCACCAAGCTTTGCTGCATCTGAAAACGCATCCCGATCGCCCCTTTGTTCGCGAAGAAATCATGAACGGCACCCGTGTGCTGCGTTACGCGCAAGCCGACAAGATGCTGGCCAGTTGTGTGGCGTGCCATAACAGTTACCCTGGCTCTCCCAATACCCAATGGCGAGAAGGGGATGTCCGGGGTGCTTTAGAGGTCGTGCTGCCTGTCTCGGAATGGCAATTGGCCAGCACGGGGGTGTTGAACCGAACTTTTGCTGTTTTGTTGGTGTTGTTGTTTTTGGGCTTTGCTCTGGTGTGGTTGTCCTTGCGCCGAATCCGTTCGGCTTTGCTGACCTCCCGATCCCTTTCTGCAGAGAGGCAAACGGCCATTCGGCAATTGAGTGAAGAAATCCTGGAGCGTGAACAGGTCGAAAAAAATTTGCGCCTGAGCGAAAGCAAACTGCAGAGTATTTTTCGATCGGTTCCCGAAGGCATTGTGGTGGCCGATGCCCATGGAAAAATGGTGCAGTGCAATGATGCAATGGCGGGCATTTTTGGCTACCCGATGGAGGAGTTGATGGGCCAGCGCGTCAATCTGCTCATGGCGGACACGGACCGTCAGCACCACGACCAGTCCATGTCGAACTACTTGGACACGGGTGAGAAGAAGCTCATGAACCAGCCGCGTGTGCTTCATGGGCGTCGGCGTGATGGCAGCTTGTTTCCGGTCAGGGTCACCATCAGTGAAACTCGGCTGGACAAAGAACATTTCTTCATTGGCGTCATGCAGGACTTCACGGCCATCCAAAGTGCCCAGGACCTGCTGGTCGAAGCCAAGGAAAAAGCCGAACAAGCCAATCGCATGCGTGGTGAGTTTCTGGCCAACATGAGTCACGAGATTCGCACGCCCATGAATGGCATTGTGGGCATGACCGAATTGGCCTTGGACACCTCAGAGCCCGATCGGCAAAAGGAATACTTGGTGCTGGCCCGAGACTCGGCCAACCATTTGTTGCAAATCATCAACGAAATCCTGGACTTTTCCAAAATCGAAGCCAAAGCCTTGGAGCTGGAGCTGTTGGAGGTCAGTCCTGCGCAACTGGTGCGTCAAACCGTCCGGTCACTGGAACAACTGGCCTTCGCCAAGGGGGTGGCCGTGACACTGGAGATGGGGTCCGATATCCCTGAGCGCTTGTGGATGGACCCGGTGCGCATGCGACAGGTCTTGACCAATCTGATTGGCAATGCCATCAAATTCACCGATGCGGGTTCTGTCACCGTCTGTACCGAACGCCTGTCAGCAGCCGATGCCAACACGGTGGTTTTGCGCATCAGCATCATCGACACGGGCATCGGATTTGATCCAGAGCGCACCGAGGCCTTGTTCAGCCCTTTTACCCAAGCCGATGGCTCGGTGACGCGCTCCTTTGGAGGCACGGGTTTGGGTCTGGCCATCACACGCAGCCTGTTGCAGCTGATGGGGGGCTCCATCTCGGCCGAAGGGCGGCCAGGCAAAGGCGCTACCTTTGTCGCCACCTTGCCTGTCCGTCAAGTGCTGAATTCGAGCGTGTTGACCCCCCCTCCCACTCTGGACTCAGAGGTGAAGAAGACCCCAGGTCAGACGTATTCGGTACTGCTGGTTGAAGACCATGACATCAACCGCAAGCTCGCTGAAATCATGCTGCAACGCATGGGCTATCGGTATGCCTTGGCCGCAGATGGCCAGCAGGCGCTGGATCGGCTGGCGCAAGAGCGCTTTGACGTGGTGTTGATGGATGTGATGATGCCAGTCATGGATGGCATCAGCGCCCTCAAATTGTTGCGGCAGCGGGAGGCTCTACAAGGCGACAGAACCCGCGTTTTGATGGTCACCGCTCACGCCATGACGGGTGACCGGGAGCGTTTCCTGAGTGCCGGGGCGGATGGCTAT
This sequence comes from Limnohabitans sp. 2KL-3, assembly GCF_001269405.1. Lineage (NCBI taxonomy): Bacteria > Pseudomonadati > Pseudomonadota > Betaproteobacteria > Burkholderiales > Comamonadaceae > Limnohabitans > Limnohabitans sp. 2KL-3. Next base: position 11,265 of record NZ_CXON01000018.1, on the reverse strand, counting down.
GTGTCCAAGCCCATGTCACAGGTGGCTTTGCAAAAAGAAATCGAGCGGGTGCTGAACGTGCGACATTCCAACGAGCCTGGGGCGTCGAATGCCGTGGGTGAGGTCGCCCAGTGACTGTGTTTGTTCTCAACGCAAGAGGCCATGCGCGGCTTGACACAAGGGCAATGCCCAGTACTCGGCAGAAGCCTTTGGGGATTGAAAAATCCAAAAATGTCGGGTAGTTACCAAATAAACAATAAGTATTCATTGCTATTATTCACTTTGCTAAAAAGGTGCAAAGTGAACTCTCCTCGACAACCTCACCCTTCATTCATCGAAAAAACGATTCGCTGGCCCCTCATTTGGGTCGGTTTGGCCTTGCTGATATTGGGATCCGGTGTTTTGCTGTACGCCAATCGGACCTATGAGAACCACGTCAGGCAGGCCGCCATCGATCGTGCCAAAGCGCATGTCCTTGGTTTGAGTCAGTTTCGATTGTTTTATGAGCAAGCCCTGTTGCCGCGTGCCATGCAAGCCGGTGTGCCTTTCACCGAAGATGAGCGATCAAGCCGAAATGCCTTGCCATTGCCTGCAAGCTTGATGGCTGACATGAGCTTGTTTTTGGCCAAAAAAGCGGGTGATATTCAAGTCCGTTTTTACAGCGATGTGCCTTTGTCTGGGCGTGCTGTGCCTGTCGAACTGGACGCCTTTCAAAAACAGGCCTTGGTGGCCCTGCGCAGTCAGCCTGAAGTGCCCTTTGTGCAGGAAGAAATTCGCAATGGGATTCGGGTTTTACGCTACGCACAAGCCGACCGGGTGGCGGTGCAATGCGTGGCCTGCGGTGCCAGCTCTGACAATGAACGTGCCGCACAGGCCGAGGTGGTGGGGGCGCTAGAAGTGGTGTTGCCCATCGAGACCAGCGAAGTCAGCAGCATGTTCACGGTCAAATACACCTTGTTGACGCAGTCCGTGGCGGTGCTGTTTTGCTTGCTGTGGGTGTGGTGGATGCTCAAGGGTTTTCGGGGTGCCTTGCTCAAGGGCCAAAAGCTGTCCAGTGAACGCGAAGCCGTTTTGGCCCAGCTGAGCCAAGAAGTGGACCAGCGTAAAAAAGAAGAACGCCAACGCCGCCTGAGTGAAAGCAAACTGCAAAGCCTGTTCACCTCGGTGCCAGAGGCCATTGTGGTGTCGGACGCCCAAAGGCGAATTGTTCAATGCAACTTTGAAACCGTGGCCATTTTTGGTTACCCCTCAGAGGACTTGATTGGGAAAAAAATCGACGTGCTCATGGCTCCCCAAGAGATGATCGAGCCCGAGCAACCCATGGCGGAGTTCTTGCGGACACGCGAGTCCACCTTGCTCAACCAGGCCCAGGTGATGACGGGCCGACGTAAAAACGGCCAGCTTTTTTCATTGCGCATGACGTTCAGCGAAATGCGTGTGGACGAGGACATTTTGTATGTGACCGTCATGCAGGATTTTTCGGGGACCGAAAACACCCAAAAACTGCTCAGCCAAGCCAAAGAAAAAGCCGAAGAAGACCGGCAATTGCGTGGTGAATTTTTGGCCAAAATGAGCTACGAAATTCGCACCCCCATGAACGGCATCGTGGGCATGACCGAGTTGGCCATGGACACACCGGACAGAGCGGAGCAAAAAGAGTACCTGACACTGGCCAGAAACTCAGCCAACCACTTGCTTCACATCATCAACCAGATCCTTGATTTTTCAAAAATCGAAGCCAATGCCTTGAAGTTGGAGTTGCAAGACGTCAGTCCTGCGCAATGGCTTGAAAAATCGGTGGAAGACATGGTCCCCTGGGCCCGCGCCAAAAACATTGACTTGTTGACCGACTTGTCCCCTCAATTGCCCCTGTTGGTGCGCATGGACCCTGTGCGCATGCAGCAAGTGCTGACCAATCTGATTGGCAATGCCATCAAGTTCACCGATTTGGGTGCTGTGACCGTGGCCATGCAAGCCCAAAGCGCCGCCAGTGCCGACAAGTGTGTCTTGCGCATCAGCATCACCGACACGGGCAAGGGTTTTGATTCGTCCAGATCGGCCTCTTTGTTCAATCCTTTTAATCAGGTGGACGACTCGGACAAACGCATTTTTGGCAGTACAGGTCTGGGCTTGGCCATCACGCGCAGTTTGGTGCACTTGATGGGCGGTGAAATCATTGCCAACAGCCAGCCTGAACTGGGCGCTTGTTTCACAGTGGCCTTGCCCGTCGATTTGGTGTCGATGGCGCCTGAGCAGGTCCGATTGGTGCAAGCGCAGTTGGACAAGCACCCCGTCAGCAAGGATCGGGGCCTTGTGTCCAGGGTGGATGACAGCCCCTTGATGGTCCAATCCATGACCACACGCCAGGGAGAACAGGTCTCTGTGTTGTTGGTCGAGGACCATGAAATCAACCGCAAATTGGCTGAAATCATGATCGAGCGCATGGGCTGCCGACTCGTGTCTGTGCGCGATGGCTTGCAAGCCCTGGATGCCATGGATAAAACCCGTTTTGACGTGGTCTTGATGGACGTGATGATGCCCGTCATGGACGGTCTGGCCGCCCTGAAATTGGTGCGCGAACGTGAAAAAGGCACCGGCTTCAGGTCGCGCGTGTTGATGGTCACGGCCCATGCCATGGCCGGTGACCGCGAGCGTTTCTTGAACGCAGGCGCTGACGGTTATGTGTCCAAGCCCATGTCTCAGGCGAGTTTGCAAACTGAAATCGAGCGCGTTTTGGCCCTCGAAGAGGGCGAAGAGCCCGCCATCTGAAGCCGAGGGCCCTGCGGGAATGGCATTTCAACAGGTGCCCCTCTTCAATGGGGGGCAGTTCAGGGCCCGGCTTGGGTCTCAGGGGGTCTGCTTTTCCAGATCCCGAAGCTTAAAGCGCTGAATCTTGCCGGTAGCCGTTTTGGGCAGTTCGGCTACAAACTCGATGAAGCGCGGATATTTGTAAGGGGCCAGGCGCTCTTTGACAAAGGCTTTGACCTCCTCTTGGCTCAGGGTTTGCCCGGATTTGAGCACGATGAAGGCCTTGGTTTTGGTCAGGCCATCGGTGTCTTCCTTGCCAATCACGGCCGCTTCCAAAATGGCGGGGTGTTGCACCAAGGTGGATTCGACTTCAAAAGGTGAGACGTAAATGCCGCTGACCTTGAGCATGTCGTCGTTGCGTCCCGCGTAGGTGTAGTAGCCGTCGGCATCCCGCGTGTATTTGTCGCCGCTCTTGGTCCACACGCCTTGGAAGGTGTCGCGGGTTTTGCTGCGGTTGTTCCAGTACATCAGGGCGCTGCTGGGGCCCTGGATGTAAAGATCGCCAATTTCGTCGTGACCGGTGATCACCTGGCCGTCCTCGGTGCGCAATTGGACGTCGTAACCGGGCACAGGCTTGCCCGTGGTGCCATAACGCACATCACCAGGGCGGTTGGACAGAAAAACGTGCAGCATTTCTGTCGAACCAATGCCGTCAATGATTTCGCAGCCAAAGTGACTGGACCAGCGCTCGGCGATGTCGCGCGGCAGGGCTTCACCGGCCGATGAGCACAAACGCAGAGCGACCGCTTTGGGGGCGGGCAAATCGGGTTGGGCCAGCATGCCTCCGTAACCGGTGGGAGCACCATAAAACACCGTCGGTTGATGGTCGACCATGCGCTTGAAGGTGGCTTGTGGTGTGGGGCGCTCGGCCATCAGCACCACAGTGGCGCCCACGCTCAGCGGGAAGGTGAGGGCGTTGCCCAGACCGTAGGCAAAAAAGAGTTTTGCAGCCGAGAACACTGTGTCGCTCTCACGCAAATCCAGCACGCCTTGGCCATAGAGCCCGGCCGTCCAGTAGAGGTTGCCTTGGCTGTGCACGGTGCCTTTGGGCTGGCCTGTGGAGCCCGATGAGTACAGCCAGAAAGCCGGTTCATCGGCCAGGGTGGGTGCGGGCAGTGCGGGCGGGTTTTGGGCCACAAAGTCGGCCATGTTGAGTTGGCCCGGGGTCAAGGCCGCTGCAGGGCGAGAGACCACGATGTGAGCCACTTCGGTTTTGCCCAGGTCCAAGGCCGCTTGCAAGGTTGGCAGCAAGGCCCCAGACACCAAAACGGCTTGTGCACGGCTGTTGCCCAACATGAAGGCGTAATCATCGGGCGTCAGCAAGGTGTTGACGGCCACAGGCACCACGCCCACGTAAAGTGCCCCCAAAAAGGCCACGACCCAGTCGCTGCTGTCTTGCATGAGCAAGAGCACACGCTCTTCGCGCTTGAGGCCCAGGGCCTTCAGGCCTCCGGCAAAACGCCGGATTTGATCGTGAAGCTCGCCGTACGTGAGTGAACCCACGTCATCGATCAAGGCGGTTTTGCCCGTGCGCTTGGCGTTGCTGGCGATCAGGTGTTGGGCAAAATTGAAATCTGCGGGGGGTGGGGTCACGGGGCGTGTCATGTGTGTCTCCTCAGGGTTGTCTTGGTTGTTGAAATGACCTGTGTTGGCCCATCTTTTGCAGGAGCCGCGCCCTTGCGGCGATCCGCCTGCTGGGGATTTTCGTTGCGGGGGCGCGGCTCCTACAAGGGGGGTCAGAGGGCCAGTTTGCCGCCCTGGGCGGTCAGCTGATCCAAAGCGAGCGAGCTGCCTTGCACCGCACTGCGGCGGTGGTAGAAATTGAGCGCCCGCAGGCCGCCCAGCTCTTCGCCGCCGCCCGCGCGGCCGGGGCCGCCGTGCAAGCTCATGGGCATCACGTTGCCGTGGCCGCTGTGCAGGCTTGCCACGTCGGGCGAGATGGCGTGCACACGGCCGTGGCTGCTGGCCAAAGCCACGGAGGCTTGTGCGGTGAATACAGGGTCTTCGCTGTAGACCGAGCACACCAGCGAGCCTTCGCCCCGGCGGATCATGGCGTAGGCCTCGTCGATGCTGTCGTAAGGCATCAGGGTGGACACGGGGCCGAACACCTCGACCGCGTGCAGCACCTGGGCTGTCATAGGCGACTCGGTGCCCAGCAGCACCGGGGCCACGCAGGCGCTGGCCGCGTCGGCGTCCACCAGACCCGCGGCGCTGCCGTCAAACAAAACGGTGGCTTCGGTCTTGAGCTGGGCCAGACCCGCCAGCACGCTGGCCTTTTGCTCTTGGCTCACCAGAGCGCCCATGCGCACGGTCTCGTTGCGCGGGTTGCCCACGGTGGTTTTGGCCAGACGCGCCCTTATGGCTTCGGCGGCGGCTTTGTACAAGGCACGCGGCACAAAAATGCGGCGGATCGCGGTGCACTTCTGGCCCGACTTGACGGTCATCTCGCGGGCCACTTCGGCCACCAGCAGCTTGAAGGCTTCGCTGTCTGCGGTGGCCGCAGGCGAGAGCAGGGCGCTGTTGAGGCTGTCGGCTTCGATGTTGCAGCGCACCGACAGCTCGGTCACCGCGCGGTGGCTGCGGATGATCTTGCCGGTCTCTGCCGAGCCGGTGAAGCTGACCACGTCAAACGCTTGCAATGGGTCCATCAGGCCAGCGGAGGAGCCACAGATGACCGACAGGGCGCCCACAGGCAGCACACCTGCGTCGACCACGTCTTTGACCATGCGCTGGGTCAGCCAGGCGGTGGCAGTCGCGGGCTTGATGATGACGGGCACGCCCGACAGCAGTGCCGGCGCGGCTTTTTCCCACAGGCCCCAGCTGGGGAAGTTGAAGGCGTTGATGAACAGCGCCACGCCGCGTGTGGGCACCTGGATGTGCTGGGTCTGGAAGGCCGGGTCTTTGGCCATGCGGATGCGCTCGCCGTCGAGCAGCAGCGTGGTCTCGCCCAGGGCCGCGCCTTGCTTGGCGTAGTAGCCCAGGGTGAAGATCGCGCCGTCAATGTCCACGCCCGAGTCCTTGGCCACCGTGCCGCTGTTGGCCGTGGCGATCTCGTAGTAGGTGTCGCGGTTGGCTTGCAGGACTTCGACGATCTTGGTGAGCAATGCAGCGCGTTGCCCGTAGCTTAGGGCACGCAGCGCAGCGCCGCCTTGTTCACGGGCAAAGGCAAAGCCTTCGGCCAGGTCCATGCCGTTGCTGGACACACGGGCCAGCTCGGTGCCCAGCACCGGGTCGAACAGGGGCGTGCCTGCACCGGTGCCTGTTTGCCAGCGGCCTGCAAAAAAGTTGGGAAGCAATGGGGACATGGGCGTGGCTTTCGGTTGGATGGGGGGCGATGGGGGCGCAATTTGCACTGACAGTGCATCAAAGTTTGTTCCACGGGGCCAGTTGGCGGTATAAACAAAGCTTCATGCATTATTGTGCTTGCCCTCTAGTATGCATTAAAGTGCATGTTTTGGGTTTCCTGAAATCCTAGGGTTTTCCCCTTGTTTTGTCATTCCGTGTTGAACATGACCTCTGAAGCCAGCTTGCCCATCGATCCGACCGAGCCCGACACCCGACGCCATCCTTTTTTGGAAGCCTTGGGGGAGCGGGTGCGCAACTTGCGCTCGCGTCAAGGCATGACGCGCCGCGCCGTGGCTTTGGCCGCCGAAGTCTCTGAACGCCACTTGGCCAACCTCGAATACGGCACTGGCAACGTCTCGGTGTTGGTGCTGTTGCAGGTGGCCAACGCCTTGCAATGTTCTTTGGCCGAATTGCTCGGTGATGTGACCACCCGCTCGCCCGAATGGCTCTTGATTCGTGAGTTGCTGGGCCAGCGCAGCGAAGCCGATTTGCGCCGTGCCAGATTGCAGCTGGTGGATCTATTGGGCGAAGGGGGTAACGCACAAGAGCGTCAGAACCGCATTGCCTTGATCGGTTTGCGCGGGGCAGGCAAAACCGCGCTGGGCCAGCGCTTGGCCGACGACATGGGATTTCCCTTCATTGAGCTGAGCCGAGAAATTGAGCAATTTGCCGGATGCCAGATCAGCGAGATCCACAACCTGTATGGGGCCAATGCCTACCGACGCTACGAGCGACGGGCACTCGAGGAAGCCATTCAGATTTACCCTGAAGTCGTGATCGCCACACCCGGGGGGCTGGTGTCGGATTCGGCCAACTTCAACCTGCTGCTCTCGCACTGCACCACCGTGTGGCTGCAGGCCGATGCCACCGACCACATGGGCCGTGTGGCCGCCCAAGGGGACATGCGCCCCATGGCCGCCAGCCGCGAGGCCATGGAAGACCTCAAACGCATTTTGGAAGGACGAGCCGCTTTTTATTCCAAAGCCGACATGGCCATCAACACCAGTGGCCGAACAGAAGACCAGGCTTTTGAGGCCTTGCGTACTTCGGTTCGCCAACATCTGGGACGTCCGGCTTGATGGGGACTGCGAAAAATTGGTTCATAGGGTAAATACCTATTAAATGCATTAAAGTGCATATTACGCGGACGGCAAAGATGCACTAAACTTCAGCTCAACATGCAGTGAACTGCATTTTTGACAGAAATCAATTCCACCCCTTCACCGATGGAGACACCCATGACCGCAGCGCTTCAAGTCAATTACCAAACCCACCCCTCGCAGTACAAGCACATCCACCTGGCTTTTGATGGCGAGATCGCGACCTTGTCGATCAACATCAACGAAGACGCCGGCATTCGCCCTGGCTACAAGCTCAAGCTCAACAGCTACGACTTGGGTGTGGACATTGAACTGCACGACGCGCTGCAACGCATCCGTTTCGAGCACCCCGAGGTGCGCTCGGTGGTGGTGACCAGCTTGAAAGACCGCGTGTTCTGCTCGGGCGCCAACATTTTCATGCTGGGTGTGTCCACCCACGGATGGAAAGTGAACTTCTGCAAGTTCACCAACGAAACCCGCAACGGCATTGAAGACTCCAGCAAGCACGACGGCCTGAAATTCGTCGCCGCCCTGAACGGCGCTTGCGCTGGCGGCGGCTATGAGCTGGCCCTGGCCTGCGACGACATCGTGCTGGTGGATGACCGTTCTTCTTCGGTGTCTTTGCCTGAAGTGCCTTTGCTCGGCGTGTTGCCCGGCACCGGCGGCCTGACCCGCGTGACCGACAAGCGCCATGTGCGCCACGACCTGGCCGACATTTTCTGCACCAGCGTCGAAGGCGTGCGTGGTCAAAAAGCCGTGGACTGGCGTCTGGTCGATGCCGTCGCCAAGCCCGCCGTGTTCAAAGATGTGGTCAAGGCACGCGCCGCAAAGCTGGCCGCTGGCAGCATCCGCCCTGCAGGCGTCAAGGGCGTGGAACTGACACCCTTGAACCGCACCATCGCGGCCGATGCGCTCACCTACACCAACGTCTCGGTGGAGATCGACCGTACCAAGCGCATTGCCACCTTCAACGTCAAAGCCCCTGCCACAGCCCAACCCACCGACATCGCGGGCATCGAAGCCGCAGGCATGAACTGGTGGCCGCTGCAGATGGTGCGCGAATTGGATGACGCCATCCTGCACATGCGCACCAACGAACTGGACATCGGCACCTGGGTGCTCAAAACATCGGGCGACGCCGCTGCCGTGTTGGCTTCGGACGCCACCATGCTGGCGAACAAAGACCACTGGTTTGTGCGTGAAACCATCGGCCACCTGCGCCGCACCCTGGCCCGCATGGACGTGACTTCGCGCAGCCTGTTCGCCCTGATCGAAGAGGGGACATGCTTTGTCGGCACACTCGCCGAGTTGGCTTTCTGCGCCGACCGTGCTTACATGCTGGCGCTGCCGGACGACGAAGCCAAGGCCCCCAAGATTCAACTCAACGAAATGAACTTCGGTTTCTTCCCCATGGTCAACGACCAGACCCGCTTGCAGCGCCGCTTTTATGAAGAAGTGCCTGCCATGGAAGCCGCTCGCGGCGCGATTGGCAAGGCCTTGGATGCTGACGCCGCTCTGGCCCTGGGCCTGGTGACTGCCGCGCCTGACGACATCGATTGGGCCGACGAAATCCGCTTGGCCCTGGAAGAGCGCTCTTCCATGTCGCCCGATGCCCTGACCGGTCTGGAAGCCAACCTGCGTTTCGCCAGCCAAGAAAACATGCTGACCCGCATCTTTGGCCGCCTGACCGCCTGGCAGAACTGGATCTTCCAGCGCCCCAACGCCGTCGGCGAAAAGGGTGCCCTGAAGGTCTACGGCAAGGGCGAAAAAGTCCAGTTTGATCTGAACCGCGTTTAAAAATTTTTCACCAGGAGAACATCATGTCCGGTATCAACTACAGCGAAAAAATCCCCAACAACGTCAACCTGAGCGAAGACCGCACCTTGCAGCGTGCCCTTGAGCAATGGCAGCCGAACTTCATCAACTGGTGGGACGACATGGGCCCCGAAGGCTCGACCGACATGGACGTGTACCTGCGCACCGCCGTGAGCGTGGACCCGCAAGGCTGGGCCCAGTTTGGCCACGTCAAGATGCGCGACTACCGTTGGGGCGTGTTTTTGAACCCCGGCGAGCAAGACCGCAAGATCCATTTCGGTGACCACATCGGCGAGAAAGCTTGGCAAGACGTGCCTGGCGAACACCGCGCCAACCTGCGCCGCATCATCGTGACCCAAGGCGACACCGAGCCAGCATCGGTCGAGCAGCAGCGCCACCTCGGTCTGACCGCCCCCAGCATGTACGACCTGCGCAACCTGTTCCAGATCAACGTCGAAGAAGGCCGCCACCTGTGGGCCATGGTCTACCTGCTGCACAAATACTTCGGCAAGGACGGCCGTGAAGAAGCCGATGCGCTCTTGCAACGCAACAGCGGCAACGAAGACAACCCCCGCATCTTGCAGGCTTTCAACGAGAAGACCCCTGACTGGTTGTCCTTCTTCATGTTCACTTACTTCACCGACCGTGACGGCAAGTTCCAGCTGTGCGCTTTGGCCGAGTCGGCATTCGACCCCCTGGCCCGCACCACCAAGTTTATGCTGACCGAAGAAGCGCACCACATGTTCGTGGGCGAGTCCGGCGTGAGCCGCACCATCCAGCGCACCGTGGACGTGATGAACCAGTTGAAAACCGACGACGTGGCCAAGCTGCGCGCTGCCGGAGTGATCGATTTGCCGACCATCCAGCGTTACATCAACTTCCACTTCTCGGTGACCATCGACTTGTTCGGTGCCGACCAGTCGTCGAATGCCGCCACTTTCTACAGCTCTGGCTTGAAAGGCCGCTACGAAGAAGGCAAGCGTGGTGATGACCACATCCTGAAGGGCAACAGCTACAAGATTTTGTCGGTCGAAGACGGCAAGCTGGTCGAAAAAGAAGTGCCCATGCTCAACGCTTTGAACGAAGTGCTGCGCGACGACTACATCACCGACTCCAAAGGCGGCATCGACCGTTGGAACCGTGTGATCTCCAAGGCGGGCATTCCTTTCACATTGACTGCGCCGCACAAGGCGTTCCACCGCAACATCGGCTCTTTGTCGGGTGCCAAGATCACGCCGGATGGCCGTGTGGTGAGCGATGCCGAGTGGATGGCCAAAGTGGGCGAGTGGTTGCCCACCAACGAAGACCGCGCCTATGTGGCCAGCCTGATGGGCCGTGTCGTTGAGCCCGGCAAGTTCGCCAACTGGATCGCGCCCCCCGTCATGGGCATCAACCGTCAGCCCGTGGACTTTGATTACGTCCGCTTCAACTGATTGAGTCTCTTGCTGCCGTCCTCGCTGTTTGCGGGGGCGGCAGTTGACAGAGGAAGGGGCGGGTTCCTCATGCTGGGGTACCAGAAATCGTCACCCGCCCCTTCCTCTGTCAACTGCATGGGGTTTGTTGAGCGTCTGTTGGTGGCTGTGTGGCTGGTTGTTTCTATGGTCTGCCTCGAGTTGAGGCGGTCATTGAAAGGGCAAGGGGCGGGTTCCTCATACCGGGGTACCGAAAATCGTCACCCGCCCCTTGCCCTGTCAACTGCATGGAGTTGGTTCTGTGTCCTTGACGTCAATGGACTACTGGTTTGCCAGTGGTTTGAAGGTGCTGCCTTGAAATGAGGCGGTCACTGAAAGGGCAAGGGGCGGGTTCCTCATGCCGGGGTACCGAAAATCGTCACCCGCCCCTTGCCCTTTCAATGACATGGGTGTGCGAGTCAAAGACACCGGTAGACTGACGACGTTCAAGCAGGCACTGAGCGACGGTATGGCTTGGGGCCGGGCGCCGATTTCTGGTACCCCAGCATGAGGCGCCCGGCCCCAAGCCATACCGTTGCGGACCACGCAGACAACAGACAAAACGCCAAAACACGAGAGAGCCAAGACATGAGCACAGAAGCGACCCTGATCAAACAACACCTGATCGACCCGGAAATCTGCATCCGCTGCAACACCTGCGAAGCGATCTGCCCCGTGGGTGCCATCACCCACGACTCGCTCAACTACGTGGTCAAGGCCGATGTCTGCAACGGTTGCATGGACTGCATCTCGCCATGCCCCACCGG
>NZ_CXON01000017.1:0-87137 GCF_001269405.1 Limnohabitans sp. 2KL-3 | reverse complement strand
GCAGGAGGTTGAGGGCGATGCTGCGCAAGCAGCAAAAGAGCCCGGGGATGGGGAAGAGCCAAGTTGATCACAAACGCTGGCCAAACGAGTACTTCGCGCAGTTGGGGCTGTTCACCATGACGCAGGCCCGAATGCAAGCGAGCCAATCCCGATGAGGAAACCACTGACTGGAGAGCCGTGTGCGGGAAAACTGCACGCACGGTTCGGAGGGAGGGGAGGCCTTGGCCTTTCCTACCCCTATCAAAATGTAGGAGCTCCACCCTCGGGGCGATGTGTGATGGTCTGTGAGGCTTTCATCGCGACGAGGGCACCCCTCCTACAAAATGTGGGAGCCCCGCCCTCGGGGCGGTGGGTGGTGGTCTGCGAGGCTCCATCGCGGCGAGGGTGCCGCTCCTACAAAATGTGGGAGTCCCGCCCCCGGGGCGATGGGGGGTGGTCTGCGAGGCTCCATCGCGGCGAGGGTGCCGCTCCAACAATCCTTGTGGGAGCCCCGCCCTCGGGGCGATGGGTGGTGTTCTGCGAGGCTTTCATCGCGACGAGGGCGTTGCTCCTACAAAATGTGGGAGCTCCGCCCTCGGGGCGATGGGTGGTGGTCAGCGAGGATCCATCGCGGCGAGGGTGCCGCTCCTACAAAATGTGGGAGCCCCGCCCTCGGCGATGGGTGGTGGTCTGTGAGGCTTTCATCGCGACGAGGGCGTCGCGCCTACAAAATGTAGGAGCCCCGCCCTCGGGGCGATGGGGGGTGGTCTGCGAGGCTTTCATCGCGACGAGGGCGTTGCTCCTACAAAATGTGGGAGCCCCGCCCTCGGGGCGATGGGGGGTGGTCAGCGAGGCTTCATCGCGACAAGGGCATCACTTTTACAAAATACCGTTCATACAGACGTCATCGGGCCGGATTCATCCATAAGAGATGAATCATTCGAACTTGATAGGCCACCGCACATCGGTTTGAAAATGTGCAAACGCCAGTCAAACGCAGACTTGTTTCACGTGAAACAACAAAAGACGAGTCAAAGCGCACATGTGGCATTTACACTCAAGGTCTTGTTATCAAAGAGCTCACATGTTTGGTATTTCGGATTACGGCGCTTTTTCAGCAGCGTTTCTATTGCTGTTGTTCTTGCCTGGTCCTGGCAATCTGGCCTTGATCACCTCAACCACTTTGGGTGGTTTGTCGGGTGGTTTGGCATCGGTTCTGGGACTTTTGCTGGGTGACCAAATTTTGTTGTGGCTCACAGTGGCAGGTGTTGCGGCCGTGCTCAAGGCCTATCCGAGCGTTTTCATGGTCTTGCAATACATGGGGGCGGCCTATTTGACTTGGTTGGGAGTCAAAATGATCGTGGCCAAGCCGGGTACAGGGCCAAGCGTGAAAATCACCCCTGGGCATTATTTTCGTGAGACCCTGTTCATCACTTTGCTGAATCCCAAGGCCATTTTGTTTTATCTGGCTTTTTTCCCGCAGTTCATCGACCCCGTTCAACATCAAGGCGTGCTGACTTTTGTGGTGATGGCATTGACCATTGCCGTCTTGGGACTGACCTATTGTGTGGGTGTGGTGGCGGTCACGCACACCATGGCCGAACGCATTCGGGCAAGGCCCAAAGTGGCGGGGNTTTTTGCAAAAATGTGCCGGTTTGGGTCTGATCGGTTTTGGACTCAAGATGGTGCTGGTCAAGTAAGTCAAAACCTGAACTTCTGACGAAAGTGTTGTATGTTTTTTGGTATTTCTGATTACGGTGCATTTGTCGCCGCCATTGTGTTGTTTCTGGCCATTCCTGGGCCGGGTAACTTGGCCTTGATCACCTCCACAGGCAAAGGGGGCATGGCTGGTGGCTTGGGTGCCACCTTGGGCGTGATCGTGGGTGATCAGGTGCTAATGTGGTTGGCGGTGGCCGGTGTGGCGACGGTTTTGGCCACATACCCTGCCGCATTTGTGGCAGTGCAATGGATGGGTGCCTTGTATCTGACCTGGTTGGGCTGGAAGATGTTGTCTGCCAAACCCGGTGACGCGCCCGTGCTCAACATACGCCCGCGCGACTTTTTTCAGCAAGCGGTGGTCATCACCTTGCTGAACCCCAAGGCCATTGTGTTTTACATGGCGTTCTTTCCTTTGTTTGTTGACCCAAAAACCCACTTGGGGTGGATCAGTTTTGGCGTCATGGCCGCCACCATCGCGGCCTTGACGTTTTTGTACGGTTTGGGCATGACCTTGTTGACTTACCACTTGGCCGAGCGCATGCGTTCAAATCCGCGCATCGGCCGCATTTTGGAAAAACTGGCGGGTGTTTTTCTGGTGGGTTTCGGTCTCAAGCTGGCCATTTCCAAATAATTCGGACACCTTCATATGGCCCACATTTTCTGCATTGCCAACCAAAAAGGTGGCGTTGGCAAAACCACCACCACCGTCAATCTGGCCGCTGGCTTGGCCAAATTGGGTCAGCGCGTTTTGCTGGTCGATTTGGACCCGCAGGGCAATGCCACCATGGGGTCGGGCATTGACAAACGGCAGGTCGAGCTCAGCGTCTACGATGTGTTGCTCGAATCGGCGTCAGTGGCCGAATCGGTCGTCAAGGCCGAAAAATGCGGTTACGACGTGCTCAGTGCCAACCGTGAATTGGCAGGGGCCGAAGTCGAACTGGTTCAATTGGAGCACCGTGACCAGCGACTGAAAGTAGCCCTGCAATCCGTGGATGCCGACTACGATTTTGTGTTGATCGATTGCCCGCCTTCCCTGTCCATGCTGACCCTCAATGGCCTGTGTTGCGCCCACGGGGTCATTGTGCCGATGCAGTGTGAATATTTTGCGCTGGAAGGGCTGACCGATTTGGTCAACACCATCAAGCAGGTGCACGCCAACTTGAACAAGGGCCTGAAGATCATTGGTTTGTTGCGGGTGATGTTTGACCCGCGCATCACCTTGCAGGTGCAAGTCAGTGACCAACTCAAGGCCCACTTTGGAGACAAGGTGTTTGACACCGTGATCCCTCGCAATGTGCGGCTGGCCGAAGCGCCCAGCTATGGCGTTCCAGGGGTGGTGTTTGACCCATCGGCCAAAGGCAGTCTGGCCTATGTGGAGTTTGCGCGGGAAATGATTCAACGAGCCCCTGTGCTGTGAGGGGTGTCCGCAGTGATGTCCATGAACACATTGAGCGGCGACGCACGTTCCGGGCTGCGGCCCGAGGCTGAGCCAGCCAGCGTCTTGATCTTGCCAAGTTGGCAGGGCAGCGGCCCTGAACATGGGCAAACGCTTTGGGCGCAGCGTGATGGTTATACCGTGGTGGAACAAAACGATTGGCAAAGGCCTCGCCGTGGTGACTGGCTTGCACGACTGGATGAAGTCATTGTCGATGCACCCGGTTCCGTGGTGCTGCTGGGGCACGGTTTGGGATGCATTTTGGTGGCCGCATGGGCCTCTTTTTCTCGCCATACGGCGCGTGTTCGGGGGGCTTTGCTGGTCGCGCCCGCCGATGTGGAGGCATCCGAGCTGCATGAGCATTTGCCAGGCTGGGCACCCATTGTGCGGCAGACTTTGCCTTTCCCCAGCGTTTTGGTGGGTTGCCAGAATGACCCGCATTGCCGCACCGACCGAGCCCATGAGATGGCTCAAAATTGGGGTGCGCGATGGGTTCTGGGCGAACCGTTTGAACACCTCAAGGTTGACACCTTTTGGGGTGCATGGCCACAAGGTCATGCGCTTTTGCAAACCCTCTTGAAAGAATGACCATGGTCACCAAAAAACCCAAAGGCCTTGGCCGTGGACTGGAAGCTTTGCTGGGCCCCAAAGTGGCCGATGCGCCACTTGAGGCCGAAACCGGCACGCCCCATCAGCTCAGGCTTGACCAAATGGTGGCGGGCATTTACCAGCCGCGAACGCGCATGGACGAAGGGGCGCTGTACGAGTTGGCCGAGTCCATCAAGGCGCAGGGCATCATGCAGCCCATTTTGGTGAGGCAGCTCACCGAGGGCGACAACGCTGGCAAATACGAGATCATTGCTGGCGAACGGCGCTTTCGCGCCTCGCGTCTGGCCGGTCTGGAGTCGGTTCCGGTGCTGGTGCGGGATGTGCCCAACGAGGCTGCCGCAGCCATGGCGCTCATTGAAAACATCCAGCGCGAGGACCTCAATCCTTTGGAGGAGGCTCAAGGCCTGCAACGCTTGGTGAAAGAGTTTGGGCTCACTCACGAAGCGGCGGCCCAAGCCGTTGGGCGTTCACGCAGCGCAGCCAGCAACTTGCTTCGTTTGCTCAATTTGGCCGATCCTGTGCAAAGCATGCTCATGGCGGGTGATCTCGACATGGGCCATGCCAGGGCCTTGTTGGCCTTGGACAAGGCCCAGCAAATCACAGCGGCCAACCAGATTGCAGCCAAAAAGCTCTCGGTCAGGGAGACCGAGGTGCTGGTCAAAAAACTGGGCAACGATGCGAATCCAGCACCCCGGAAATCGAGCACCGAAAAGTCAGGGGACATCCGCCGGGTCGAGGAAGAGTTGTCAGATGCCCTGATGGCTCAGGTCGAGGTGCGCATCAAAAAGCGGGTCAAACGTTTGGGCAAGATGCAAGACATGGGCGAGGTGAGCATCCAGTTTGGCTCACTCGAAGAGCTCAATGGCTTGATTGACCGATTGCGCGGACAAGCCAGCTGAAGCCCCATGCTTCGAAAGGGTGCTTCATCATTGCCGGCGGGCTCGGAGGCTGACGGCAAAACCTTGTTTTCCAGAGAAAACCTGCTGGTCATCTTTTTGCTGGCCATTGGGCTGAGCTCGCTGCTTTTTTTCTTCATGCCGTCGGGGTATTACGATCGGCGCATCAATTTGGCCTGCACGGTGCTCATGGTGGCTTTGGTTCCCTTGGCCTACCGGCCGCGGTATTTTGCGGCCGTTGTGCATGGTGCCGCATTGATCAGCGCCACCATGGTCGCCCACAACGCCATGGCGTCTGGGGGCGTCAATTCCATGGGCATGGTGTGGCTCAATGTGCTGTCGGTGCCAGTGCTGCTGCTGTTGGGGCCGATGGCCACCTTGATCTGGGTTGTCATTTCCTTGTCGCTCACAGCGGGTTTGTTGGTGGCCACCCTGAGCGGCTGGTCGGGTGACCATGTCCAGATCACGCAACAAGCCGTGCCATGGTCATTGATGAACAATGCTTTGGTCGCTGGCAATTTGATGTTGGCGGTTTTTTTGTACGATCACCTGCACGACCGGCAGCGTCAGCAACTGGATCGACGAAACGAAGAACTCAAGGCCACGCACCAGGCCTTGTTGCAGGCACAGGCCCACAAGGATGAATTTGTGGCGGCGGTGGGACATGAGCTGCGCACGCCCATGAACGCCATTTTGGGTTTTAACAGTGTGTTGCGTCAGGAGTTGGCGGACCATCCTGACCAAGTGGAGGTGGTGGACCACATTCGCCGCTCCACCACGCACCTGTTGCAAGTGGTCAACGACATTCTGGATTTTTCGCAACTTCAGGCCGGTAAATTGTGGGTCCACGCGGTGGATTTTGATGTGGAACCCCTCATGCAAGAGGCCTTGCAAACACACCAGACCCGGGCGCAGGAAAAAGGCCTGACTTGGACAGGCCAGATGGAGGATGGTGTGCCCAAGCGGGTGCATGCAGACCGTCAGCGACTGCTTCAAATATTGCGCAATTTGCTCGACAACGCGTTCAAATTCACCGACCAAGGAGCGGTCCATTTGCGCATTGCCGTTCAGTCGGGGCAGTTGCGCTTTGAAGTCACCGACACGGGTCGCGGCATCGCGCCCGCAGAGCATCGCCAGATCTTCAAACGGTTTGAGCATGCCAATATCCAAACCACCCGCGCTTATGGTGGGACAGGACTGGGCTTGTCCATTTGCGAGAAACTGGTGAATTTGCAGGGGGGGCAGATCGGGCTTCAAAGTGAGCCTGGCCATGGCGCCACGTTCTGGTTCCAAATACCCCTTCAAGCCGCGAGCACACCCTCAGAAGCGCACCCCAAATCTTCGGACAGTTTGCAAGACGAGGCCTTGCGCATTCTGGTGGTCGATGACAACACCATGAACCTGATGGTGGCACGCTTGCAGCTCAAGAAGTGCTGGCCCAAAGCGCAGATCGTCACCGCAGACGGGGCTGCACAAGCGCTGAGCTTGTTGGACACTCAAAGCTTTGACATTGCCTTGGTCGACATGATCATGCCCGAGATGGATGGCATGCAATTGACGGCACAAATTCGCCAACAATTTCCGGCCATCACGGCCCGCATGCCGATTTTGGCGCTCACAGCCAACACCAACCCGGTTGACCGACAACGCTGTCTCGATGCAGGCATGGATGAGGTGCTGGACAAACCCATGGACCCCGAAATCTTGGTGCGTTGCGTGAGTCGGCACATTCGAAAAGCGAGGGCCTGAACCGTGCACCAAGACAAGGCCGCCCCTTCACGGTTTGAACAAATCGTCGCCCGACTGCCTGCCAGTTACCGCCAGGGCAAGATGCCCTATGTGTTCCTGTTTGGCCTTTTGATCATTGGCGTACTCTTGCTGCATGTGGTGACGAACCTGCAACAAACGGCCACACCCATGTTTTTGTTGATGGCCGGGGTCTTGTTGCTGCTGCTGGTCTTGATTGACCGTGGAATGCCCCTGAACTGGGCGGTGCACATCGGCACCACCACCAGCTTGTGTGTGCTGGCATACGCCGCTTGGACGACAGGGGGCGTTTCGTCGCCACGCTTGGCCTGGATGTTGGTGCTGCCCTTGACGCCGTTCTACATCATGGGTCGTCGGGCAGGGGCTGTCTGGTTGGTGTTGGTGTGGTTGGCTCAGTTGGGCATGGGCTGGGCCAATTGGGTGGGGTGGACACCCCCGTATGTCTTGGGTGTCGAGCATGCGGTGTCGTCTTGGATGACCTTCAGTTTGGTGACCGGGGTGCTGGTCATTGTGCCGCTGATCTATGACCGCCTTTACCAAGCCACCTTGAGCCAAAGCCTGCTTTACCAAACCGAGCTGGAAACCAAGCGTCAGGAATTGGAGATGGCGTTGAAGATGCGTGAGCATTTCATTGCCAACGTCAGCCATGAGTTGCGAACACCCATGAATGCCATTTTGGGCTTCAATGCGCTGCTGCTGTCCCGTGTCCGGGACAAACCCGAAGCGGTCAAGGTGCTCAACCACACCCACCAATCGGCCGATCACTTGATGACGGTGATCAACGACATCCTGGACTATTCCCAGCTGCAGGCCGGTCAACTGGTCACCCACCCCGAAACCTTTGAGCTGCGAAAAACGGTGGAGCATGCCTTTGAGCTGTTCAAGCCCCGCGTGAAAAGCATGGACATCGACTACCGCCTGGTGCTCGATGATGCCCTGCCCACCTGGGTGCACACCGACCGCCATCGCCTGATGCAGGTGTTGGTCAATTTGTTGGGCAATGCCCTCAAGTTCACCCACCAGGGTGCGGTGCAACTGCAGGTGCGTTGGCAAGCACCGGGTGTGGAGTTTTCGGTCAAGGACACAGGCATTGGCATTGCCAAGGAAAGACAAGCCCAAATTTTCAAGCGCTTTAGCCAAGCCGAAAGTGATACGCAAACCCTGTACGGCGGCAACGGCCTGGGCTTGGCCATCTCGCAAAAACTGGCGCACTTGCTGGGAGGTGACATTGGCTTTGAAAGCGAACCGGGCCAGGGCTCAAGGTTTTGGTTGCGCCTGCCCTTGACGGCCGAGGAGGCACCGGGTCAAAAATTGTCTTCGGTGCATCTGCGTGTGCTCAGTTCAGACAAGGCCTGGACTTTTTTGGTGGCCGATGACCATCCGGTCAACCGTTTGCTGCTCAAGCAAGTGTTGCAAAACGCCTGGCCATTCAGCGTGGTGCTGGAGGCGCTGGACGGGCAAAGTACTTTGGACACCTTGCATCAAAAACATGTGGATCTGGTGCTCATGGACATGGTCATGCCCGTCATGGATGGCATTGATGCAACACGCGTCATTCGGCAAGACCCTTTGCCCCGAGTGCGTGACGTGCCGGTGTTGGGGCTGACCGCCAATGTGAACCCCCTGGACTTGGCCGCCTTCAAGTCGGCAGGTCTGAGTGACGTCATGCTCAAACCCTTTGAACCGGCGGTGCTGTGCAGCAAGATCGAGCAATGCCTGGTGGGTGGCTCATCAACAAGAGGGTTGTGAACGCCTCCTTGATTTTCAGGAGGATGTAAACCCGCTGTGCACCGGTGCCAGATCACCTTGTAATACGAAAAGACCCACAAGCCAAGGAGAAGGGCCCGTGTACCTGACCGGAAAACAAACCACACTGCTTGGCCAGATCATGCAAACCCTGGCCGAGCCGCACGAAGAAACCGAGATCCGCGAGATCATGGGTGATTTGGTCATGCAGCTGCTCGGGGCGCAGTTCTACGCCAGCTTTGTCTGGCAGCCCGGCAGCCAGAGTTTTGCCCAGCCCATCCAGATCAACATGGACCCGATGAACCTGCGGGCCTATGAAAGCTATTACCAGTTCCATGACCCCATCACACCCCTCATGCAGCGTTACCAGGTGGCGGTGCGTGCCACCGATGTGTTGCCCATCGAAGAACTGAAGAAAACCGAATTCTTCAACGACTTCCTGAACAAAGACGGCTTGTACTGGGGCGTGAACCTTTATGCCTGGCACCAGGGCCAAAACCTGGGTGACATGCGCATCTGGCGCGACAAGCGCCGGGATAACTTCACACCCGACGAAATGCGTT
This sequence comes from Limnohabitans sp. 2KL-3, assembly GCF_001269405.1. Lineage (NCBI taxonomy): Bacteria > Pseudomonadati > Pseudomonadota > Betaproteobacteria > Burkholderiales > Comamonadaceae > Limnohabitans > Limnohabitans sp. 2KL-3. Next base: position 78,423 of record NZ_CXON01000017.1, on the reverse strand, counting down.
TGCTTGACATGCTGCAACCGGCTTTTGTGACGGCACTCGCCCGTGCGCAAAGGTCCAGTCAGCCCGAGGCCTTGACCTTGAACATCTTGTCGCAACGCTTGACCACGCGCGAACAAGACACCGCTCGTCTGGTGATGTTGGGCATGACCGACAAGGAAATTGCCCGGGCGCTGCACATTTCCACCACCACCGTGCGCACCCACTTGGAAAACGCGTTTCGCAAAGTGGGCGTGAGCAACCGGGCCGCGCTGGTGCACAAACTCAGGCCATGAAGGGCATGCAGGCCTCCTGAAAACCAAGGATGGTCGCTCTCCAGTCGCGTCTCTAGCATGGAGTCAACGCCCATTCAGGCGTTTCAACCTTAAAAGGAGACCTCCATGCCTACAAACACATCACGTCGGAATTTCTTTAAAAACACGGGAGCCGTGTCTGCTGCGGCCATGCTGGGCGGTGTTGGCGCAAGCCTGACGGCTTGTGGTGGCAATTCCAGCACCACACTGACTTCAGCCGAACAACTGAACTTGACGGCCTCTGAAGCGGTTGCCGCCTTGAAGGCGGGCAAGATGACGGCAACTGACTATGTTGCCAACCTGATCAACCGCGCCAAGTCATTGTCTGATCTCAACGCCATGATCAGTCTTGACGAGGCGGGTGCATTGGCCGCAGCCAAGCAAGTCGATGCAGACCGCGCTGCAGGCAAAACATTGGGCGCGTTGGCGGGTTTGCCGATTGTGGTCAAAGACAACATCAACACCAAAGGCATGAAAACCACGGGCGGCACATCGTCGCTGCGCAATTTCCAGCCCAAAACCAATGCGCCTTCTGTTCAAAAGCTGCTGGATGCAGGGGCCATCATTTTGGGCAAGTCCAACCTGCACGAGTGGGCCTTTGGCATCACCACCACCAACTTCACACTGGGCATTGACCCCATCACCAAAGCAGCCAACCGCCCTGGCAAAAACCCCTACGACTTCAGCCGCATTCCTGGTGGTTCATCGGGCGGAACAGCCATTGCCGTGGCCGCACGCTTTGCCCCTGCAGGTTTGGGCACCGACACCGGTGGATCAACCCGCGTGCCGGCGTCGTTCTGCGGCATTGCGGGCTTTCGCCCCTCGGTGGGCGATGGCGCAGGCCAAGGTCGCCGTTATCCTGACACGGCAACTGACGCCTTGCCCATAAGCACCACACGCGACACCGTGGGCCCCATGGGCCGCACCGTGGCCGACCTGGCCTTGCTCGATGCCGTCATCACGGGCGGTGCGGTACCCACGGCCAAGGCACTCAAAGGCTTGAAGATCGGTCTTCCTGCCGCCTTCTGGACGGATCTCGATGACAGCGTCAGAACAGTGGCTGATGCAGCCAAGAAAAAGCTGGCCGATGCGGGCGTGGTGTTTGTGGACGCCGACTTGGTGGGCATCATGGACCTCAATGACACCATGTCATTCCCGATTGCCTTGCACGAACCGGTGGCAGCCATTCCTGCCTACTTGAGCGCCAACAGCGCGCCCGTCACCACCGTTGCACAAGTGCAGGCCGGCTTGGCCAGCCCTGATGTGGTGGGTGCATTTGGTGCGATTGCAGGGGATGTGTTTGCCGCCGCTTATGCCGCCGCCATGGTTCCCACCACAGGTGGCCGTGCACAACTGCAAAAACTCTACAAAGACTACTTTGCCGCACAAGGCGTGGCGTGTGTGTTGTTCCCGACAACCATCGTGACCGCCCCCAAAATCGATGCGGTGGAAGGCTCCAGTGCAGGAAAACTTCCTTACACCGTCGGCGGTGTGGCGAAACAAACTGCGCGTGACACCTTCAGCACTTGCATATTCAACACCGACCCCTGCACCAACGCCGGCATCCCCAGCCTGTCGATCCCCGCAGGTTTGACGGCAGGCGGTATGCCCGTCGGCATGCAAATCGACGGCCCCTTGGGCTCGGACACCGATTTGCTGGCCATTGGCATGGGCATTGAAGCGGTTTGGGGTTCGGTGAAAGCGCCCGCGATCTGATGCAAAAAAGGCCAAGCGAATCCATACCGCTTGGCCTTTTAAATGCGCGCTTGAGCGGCAGCTCAGTCTGCCGTGAAACCCGAGGCCTTGACCACAGGTGCCCAGCGGGCAGTTTCTGAGCTGATCAGCGCTTGAAGGTCTTGCGGGCTGCCGCCACCGATTTCCAGGCCCATTTTGGTGAAGCGGTCCTTGAGGGCCGGGTTTTTCAAAGCGCGGTTCACGGCGGCGTTCAGAGAGGCGATCTGTGCGGAATCGGTGCCGCCCGGTGCAAACAAGGCAAACCAGCCCACGCCGACCAAATCCTTGAAGCCCGACTCACGAAGCGTGGGCACATCCGGAAACAAGGCATTGCGCTGAGGGCCTGAGGTGGCCAGGATGCGGCTTTTGCCCGCGCGGTGCATTTCGCCTTGGTCCACCAAGGTGTCAATGCCCAGCGTGACTTGATCGCCGATGAGGGCCGTCATCAATTGCGCGCCGCCGTTATAGGGCACATGGGTCAAATCGAGCCCGGTCTTTTGGCCGATCATGACGCCAAAGAAATGCGGCAAACTGCCTGGGGCGGGTGAACCAAATGAGCCGGTTTTGGGATTCTTTTTGACCACGGGCACCAAGTCCGCAATGCTGCGAATCGGGCTGTCTGCCTTGACGGACACCCCAAACTGGAAGTCGGCAATGTGCGCCACAGGTGCGAGGTCTTTTTGCGCGTCGTAGTTGAGTTTCTTGAACACCAGCGGTGCCAGCACGGGAACCACAATGGGTGCCAGCATGACGGTGGAGCCGTTGGGCGGGGCATTTTTCAAGGCTTCAGCGGCGATGCGGCCACCCGCACCCACGCGGTTTTCAACCACCACAGGACGGCCCAATTCGTCCTTGAGGCGTTCGGCCAGCAGACGTGCGGCCAAATCGGCCGAGCCGCCTGCGCCAAACCCCACCAACACTTTGAGGGGCACCGGGTCGTTGGCTTGCGCCAGCCCAGACAACAGCAGCAACACGCTGCCCAACCAGAGTTTCGTTTTCATCGCGCATCCTTGAGGTTCAAAAGTTAAAAAACACACGAGATGACTTTAGGGTTTTCTGCCGCCAGCGAACACCCTCAAAATTGACGGTTGGTCAAGTTCAAGGCGCCCAGACAGCGGGTAATCTCTCTTGACCTTGCCTTTGCATTTGTTAACTTGAAGTGCTTGTGAGAAGCCCCCCATGTACCTGAACACACAACGATCCAAAATGCTGGCAGACCTGTGCGCGGTGATGGCCTCGGACGTCTCGAAAGCACAACTGCTCCAGACCTTGGCGCAACCCCTGGCCCAGTTCATGCAGGCCGATCATCTGGTGTCTCGCCAATGGAATGCCACCACCCATCGCTACGCCATCTGCGCTTCGTACAACGTCAAGCCGTCCAGAATCCGGGCTTATGAAGAGCACTTTCAGTTTTGCGACCCCATCACACCGCGCTTGCAGGCCATGCGCACACCGGTACGGGTCAGCGATGTGTGTTCAGTGCAAGAGCTGGAGCGCTCCGAGTTTTACAACGACCACCTGCGTCAGGACGGTATTCACTGGGGCGTGAACCTGTACGCCTACCGTGGTGATGACTGTTTGGGCGATTTGGTCATTTACCGGGCGAGGGGACGAGACGACTTCAGCCGTCAAGACATGGCCTGCCTCAACATCCTCGCGCCCGTGTTCACGGCCGCAATGAGCCGACTGGACACCGATGAATCCACCAAGACCACATGGTTGGGCCATGACGAAGCCGAGCTGCGCCGCTTGTTGAGCGGTCCTTGTCAGCTCAGCCAGCGCGAGGCCGATGTGGTGCTGCTTTGCCTGAACGGTTGCTCAGACAAGGACATTGCGCGGCAGCTCCACATTGGCTTTACCACCGTGCGTTATCACTTGGGCCACGCGTTTGAAAAACTCGGCGTTCAGGGGCGCAACAAACTGGCTGCCCACATTGGGCAGCTTTTGCATCAGGCCTGAACCATCGGTGGCCGCGGCAGCGCTGGCAAAACCCGCTCAATGGCCGCCGCCACAGCCAAAAGGTGGCGATCCGAGCCCAAAGCGCCGTCCAACTCCAGACCGACAGGTAAGCCCTCGGCCGTCAAACCCGCCGGAAGGCTGATGCCAGGCAGTCCGGCATTGCTGCCAGGGTCTGTGTTGCGGATCAAGGTTTTGAATGTGGGCAAGGCTTGCCCATGCAAATCCACCAGCTCGTCGTGACCTATGGGTGGGGCCGTCATGAGGCAGGTTGGGAAAGCCAAGGCATCCAGGCGGTGGACAGCAAAATGCTTGGCGTAGGCGGTTTGCAGTTTCTGGCGACGGGCCTGTGCCGCAGCATAAGCGGTCGCCGTGACGCGTCCCCGGCCCAATTGGCGCGACAAAAGCAGGGCCACGTCCGGGCTGCCCACACCTGCCAGCAGGGCGTCCATCGACAAGCCCTGTGCCTTGGCATAAGCGGGCAGGCTTTGCATCATTTCGAACATCACCAAGGTCGATCCCGTGGCATCGTTGTGCTGTTTCAGGTCTGGCACATCCAGTGTCACGCAGACAACGCCTTCAGCGACCAGCGTATCCAGCACTTGCTCAATGACCGCCAGAACTTGCGGGTCAGCGCCTTCAAAAAAGTCCCCGCGCGGAATGCCCAGACGCAGGCCTTTGAGTGACACGTTTGGCATGTGCAGGCGGTCTTTTGCCAAAAGACCGTCCAGCCAGGCCACGTCGGCAACGCTGCGGGCCATGGGCCCTGCGGTGTCTTTGGTGGGTGACAGGTGCAAGAGGCCTTGTGATGCATAGCGGCCTGTGCTGGGTCTGAACCCGACCACACCACACAAGGCGGCAGGCAGGCGAACCGAGGCACCTGTGTCAGTGCCCAAGGCGGCGGGCACCATGCGCGCAGCCACGGCCACGGCCGATCCACCTGAGCTGCCACCCGGGACGCGCAGGGCGTTCCAGGGGTTGCGACAAGCACCCGTGACCGCGTTGTTCGTGGTGCCGCCCAAGGCCAGTTCGTGCAGATTGGTTTTGCCAGCGATCAAGCCGCCCGACTGAAGCAGGCGCTCGACCACAGCCGCATTGCGCTGGGGCCTGGATGCGAGCAAGGCCCGAGTGCCACCACTGGTGGGCAGATTGGCGGTGTCGATGTTGTCCTTGATGGCCACAGGTATGCCCGCCAAAGGGAGATGTTCAGATGGTGCACTCGAGGCCTGATCGAAGGCCTTGGCTTGCAGGACCAGGCCTTCAGGATCGCGGCTGATCCAGGCATTCAGAGAGGTCAGCCGTTCGGTTTGCGCAAGCAAGGCCTGGACGTACTCCAGGTGCCCGAGTTTTCGCGTGCGCAGCGCTGCGGCCGCTTCCAGCAGCGTGAGTTCGAGAGGGTCCATAAGGCGTCAAGCATCAAAAACGGCTGACTCTAGGGTGCCTTTGAAAACTTGAACACCCCCATCAATGACGGTGTGCAAAAAATCCATCGTGTGCAGGCCCATACCGTGCTCGTCGGTGTGGGTGGCCATGTGACACCTTGGCCACCTGTCTCTTTCTCACCGACCCTGGCACCCACATCGGTACTCCTGCAGATCCGGCCCATTGAAGCCTTGTGCTGCAGGCAAAGGATGTGTTTTTGTAGGAGCCCACCCTGTGGGCGATGGGCGTGGCACACGCCCTGCAAACCATCGCCCACAGGGGCGGGCTCCCACAAAACAAAAGCCATCGCCCACAGGGGTGGGCTCCCACAGCAACAAAAATAACCGCATGGCGCGCAAAATGAGGGGCTTTTAAAACTTCAAGGGGCCGGACAAAAACGTCGGCATTCCGAGTCTGTCGATCCCGGTAGCTGCTTTGCGGGTGCGAGCAAACGGCGCACCGCGCAGTGCCATACTTCAGCGATGCCCGTTTTGCTGCAGAACCCTGCACCTAGCGGTGAGGTGTGCGAGGACAAAAAATCCTCGTGCCTGGTGCAAGGCTTCTGTGAGAAAAAACCCATGTTGAAAAAATGGCTGCGCGATGTGTCGCTGTCCACGGTCGTTGCTGGCTTTGTGGCTGTGCTGGTGGGGTTCACCAGTTCAGCGGCCATTGTTTTTGCGGCGGCACAGGCCCTGGGTGCCAACGAGGCGCAAATGGCCTCCTGGATGTGGGCCCTGGGTTTGGGCATGGGCGGCACCAGTTTGGTCTTGAGCCTTTGGTATCGGCAACCGGTGTTGACGGCTTGGTCAACGCCCGGTGCGGCGGTGTTGGCCGTGACGCAGGGCGTGACCCTGCCGGAAGCCACAGGGGCCTTCATCGTGAGTGCGTTGCTCATCATGGGCGTGGGCTACAGCGGCCTGTTTGAGCGGTGGATGGCACGCATTCCTTTGGCTTTGGCCAGTGCCTTGTTGGCAGGGGTTTTGGCCCGCTTTGCCCTGGATGCGGTGGGGGCTGTCGGTCAAGCCCCGGTCTTGGTGCTCAGCATGGCGGCTGCGTACCTGATGGGCCGTCGCTTTTTCCCCCGTTGGGCGGTGCCTTGTGTGCTGGCGGTCGGCATGGTGGTGGCGGCTTTGCAGGGTCAATTGAATGTGGCCCAGATCGCCTGGGCGTGGGCCACGCCGGTCTGGGTGTCACCTGATTGGCGTCTGGGTGCCATGGTCAGTGTGGCCTTGCCGCTGTTCATCGTGACCATGGCATCACAAAATTTGCCCGGTGTGGCCGCACAGCGCAGTGCGGGTTACAACACGCCGATTTCGCCCGTGATCGGCGTCACTGGCGGGGTCACCTTGCTGTTGGCCCCCTTTGGCGGGTATGCGCTCAATTTGGCGGCCATCACAGCGGCCATTTGCATGGGCCGTGAGGCGCATGCCGATCCCACACGACGGTACACGGCCTCGGCAGCAGCAGGCATTTTTTACATTCTTTTGGGCTTGGCGGGTGCCACCATCGTCAGCTTGCTGGCCGCATTTCCCAAGGCGATGGTGTTGGCCGTTGCCGGCTTGGCCTTGGTCTCGACCATCGCGTCGAGTTTGTCCACAGCCATGAAAGACGAGGGTCACCGCGATGCGGCTTTGCTGACTTTTCTGGTGACCCTGTCGGGTTTGAGCATTGCGGGGGTGGGGGCGGCTTTTTGGGGCCTGCTGGTGGGCATCGTGGCACTGTGGGCCTTGACGGCACGCAAAGCCTGAAGCGGCTTTGCCTGCGCAAACCCGCTGGGCATCACATCGAGAAAATTTTCCCCGGGTTCATGATGTTGTGCGGGTCCAGCGCCCGCTTGATGGTGCGCATCATGTCCACCGCGCCTTCGCCGGTTTCAGTGCGCAAAAAGTCCATCTTGTGCAGGCCAATGCCGTGCTCGCCGGTGCAGGTGCCCCCTAAGCGCAGGGCGCGGTTGACCAGTTGCTGATTTAAAGCTTCGGCCGTGGCGCATTCCTCGGGGTTGTTGGGGTCGATCAAATAGCCGAAGTGGAAATTGCCGTCGCCCACATGGCCGACCAAAAAGTAGGGGATGCCGCTGGCATCGGTTTCGGTGATGGAGTCGAGCAGGCAATCGGCCAGGCGGCTGATGGGCACGCAGGTGTCGGTGCTGATGGCGCGGCAGCCAGGCCGGCTTTGCACTGCGGCAAAGTAGGCGTTGTGCCGAGCCGTCCACAGGCGCGTGCGCTCTTCGGGGGTGGTGGCCCATTCAAAGGCGTTGCCACCGAACTCGCTGGCGATTTCCTGCACCGTCTCGGCTTGTTCCTTCACGCCAGCGGGTGAGCCGTGAAACTCCATCAGCAACATGGGCTCTTCGCGCAGGCCCAGTTTGGCGTAGGCATTGACCATGCGTATGCTGTTGTGGTCCAGCAACTCCACCCGTGCAATCGGCACACCCAGCTGAATCGTTTGGATGACCGTGTGCACAGCGGCTTCGATGCTGGGGAAAGAGCAAATGGCCGCCGAGATGGCTTCGGGCAGGGGGTACAGGCGCACGGTGACTTCGGTGAGCACACCCAGCGTGCCTTCGCTGCCCACCATCAGGCGTGTGAGGTCGTAGCCGGCGCTCGACTTTTTGGCGCGGGTGCCGGTGCGGATGACTTCGCCAGACGAGGTGACCACTTCCAGGGCCAGCACGTTCTCGCGCATGGTGCCGTAGCGCACGGCGTTGGTGCCGCTGGCGCGGGTGGCACTCATGCCGCCAATGGTGGCGTCGGCACCCGGGTCGATCGGGAAGAACAGACCGGTGGATTTGATCTCTTCATTCAGCTGCTTGCGCGTCACGCCAGGCTGCACCGTCACCGTCAGGTCTTCGGCGTTGATGGCCAGCACTTTGTTCATGCGCATCAGGTCGATGCTGATGCCGCCTTGTACCGCCAGCAAATGGCCTTCGAGTGACGAACCCACGCCAAAGGGAATGACGGGTACTTTGTGCTCGGCGCACAGTTTCACGGCATCGGCCACGTCTTGTGTGCACTCGGCAAACACCACCGCTGCCGGTGGTGGCACATGGGTGAAGGCCGACTCGTCGCGGCCGTGTTGCTCGCGCACCACCAGAGCGGTGGAGCAGTTGTCACCAAATCGGGCCTTGAGAGCGGCCAAAAACGCTTCGGGTACGGCGCGTTGCGCAACTTCGGGGGCCAAGTGGGCGGCGGGGGTGGGGGCGTTCATAAAGTGTCTCCGGTGGTGGCGGGGCAAGGCCGCCAGACATGCTGAACGGCAGTTTACGCCGCAAATACAGGCCTTGCTGTCCGCTGTCAGACAAGTTGCAGCCACTTGGTCGACAATCAACCCTCTTTGTAGGAGCCCACCCCTGTGGGCGATTTTTGACCCTGCACGCTTGAGCGAACACAATAAGAGAGCAATTCCATGGGCAACCGACTCACACAAATCGCCACCCGCACCGGCGACAACGGCACCACCGGCCTGGGCAACAACCAGCGCGTGTCCAAAAACAGCCTGCGCGTGCACGCCATGGGCGAGGTCGACGAGCTGAACTCTCACATCGGTTTGCTGCTGTGCGAAGACATGCCCGCCGATGTGCGCGAGGTGCTGGTCGAGGTGCAGCACCAGCTCTTTAACTTGGGCGGCGAGCTGTCCATTCCCGGCTTTGAGCTGCTCAAAGATGAGGCCGTGGCGGCCCTGGACGAGGCCCTCGAAAAGTACAACGCCCAGCTGCCCAAACTCGAAGAGTTCATCTTGCCAGCCGGCACACGCGGGGCGTCGCAAGCCCATGTGTGCCGCACTGTGGCCCGCCGCGCCGAGCGTGCGTGTGTGGCGCTGGGCAACGAAGAAGCCTTGAACGACACGCCGCGCCAATACCTCAACCGCCTGTCGGACCTGATGTTTGTGCTGGCCCGTGTGCTCAACCGCATGAACGGCGGCGACGACGTGTACTGGAAAAGCCAGCGCATGCAAAAAGACCCGGCGGCTTGATGCGCATGCTTGGCCACACCCTGAGTTTGGGGCTGTTGAGCTTGGCAGCGTTCAGCTCGGCCTTGGCGGCCCCCTCGTCGGTGGTCCTGACTTGCGCGGTGGCCTACATGCCGCAGCGCAGCACCTGGGTGCGTGAGGTGCGCATCGACTGGGACGCCAAAGCCGTGCGCCGTTTGCGCATCGACGGCGTGGAGCCTTATGGCTTTTCTCTCTTGCCCAGCGGTGTGATGACTGCGGTCGACAACGAGCGCATCCAGATCGATCTGGCCGCGCTGCAATGGCAAAGTGATTTTCGGGGCCAAGCCACGGGTCAGGGCCGTTGCGAAAAGTCGCCGGCTTGAGTCTTGTGCGCACTGTCACTTAGGTGCATGTTTCGGTCTTGTGGCGCGTGACAGCGGTGCATGGCCGCTGATACGCTGGAGCCCATGAACACCGCGACACGACCCACCGCTTCTGCCCCCTATCTGCCCCAGATCAGGCTCTACCAAAACTGGCTGCGCGATGAGCGCGGCCTGAGCTTTGACACCTACAACGACCTCTGGCGCTGGTCGGTCACCGAGCTCGATGCGTTTTGGCAAAGCATCTGGGATTATTTCGATTTCCAGTCGCCCACGCCGCACACGGCGGTGTTGGCGGGCAACGTCATGCCGGGGGCCAAGTGGTTCCCGGGGGCCCAGACCAATTACGCGCAACAGGTGTTTCGGCATGTGCAGCCCGCGCATGGGGCGGGGTTTTTGGCCGTCATCAGCCACAACGAAAAAGGCCTGCGCCGCGAAATGACCTGGCCCGAGTTGCGCCGCCAGGTGGCGGCCATGGCGCTGCACCTGCAGGCCCAGGGTGTGCAACCGGGGGACAGGGTGGCGGCTTATTTGCCCAACATCCCCGAAGCCATGGTGGCGTTTTTGGCCACCGCCAGCGTGGGCGGTGTCTGGAGCATTTGCGCCCCCGACATGGGCACCCACGCCGTGCTCGACCGCTTCAAGCAGATCGAGCCGAAAGTATTGATTGCGGTGGACGGCGTGAGCTACGGCGGGCGCGACTTTGACCGCATGGGTGTGGTGCAAGAGCTGCGTGACGCGCTGCCCAGCGTGCAACACGTCATCGTGCACGACAACCTGGGCACGCTCGACCTGGCCCATTGCGCCGTGGGTGCCAGCGTGCAGATGTCCACCATCACCACGCGTGACGATGCCGCCGTGCAGGCCTTTGAGCCGATGTGGTTGCCCTTTGACCACCCGCTGTGGATCGTCTATTCCAGCGGCACCACCGGTTTGCCCAAGCCCATCGTGCATGGCCACGGCGGCACCGTGATCGTGGCGTTGGCCAACAAAATTTTGCACAACGACATCGGCTGCAGTTACCACCCCAACAGCTGGGGCGAGCGCTTTCACTGGTACAGCTCCACCGGTTGGGTCATGTGGAATGCGCAAGTCGCGGGCCTGCTCAACGGCGTGACCTGCGTGATTTACGACGGCAACCCCGGCGGCAGCAAAGACAACCCCGACTGGGGCATTTTGTGGCGCTTGGCCGCGCATGAGAAGGTGAGTTTCTTCGGCGCGGGTGCGGCCTTTTTTGCCAACTGCCAAAAGGGAGGCGTGGACATCTCGCGCTGCGGCGACTTGTCGGGGGTCCGTGCCTTGGGCACGACCGGATCGCCTTTGTCGCCCGAGACCCAAAGCTGGGGCACAACGCAATTCAAGAACATCGGCACCGACATTTGGTGGTGCAACATCTCGGGCGGCACCGACTTTGCCGGGGCTTTTTTGGGCGGCCACCGCGAGCTGCCGCAAGAACCAGGCGTCATGCAATGCCGCGAACTTGGCTGCGCGGTCGAGGCCTGGAACGAAGCGGGCGAGCCGGTCAAAGGCGAAGTGGGCGAGCTGGTCTGCACCCAGCCCATCCCGTCCATGCCGCTGTACTTTTGGGGTGACCAGAACAACGCCCGCTACTTGGCCAGCTACTTCGAGATGTACCCCGCAGGCCACGGCCGCATGCCCGGTGGCGGTGACGGCCCGGCCAGCATGGGCGGTGTTTGGCGGCACGGCGACTGGCTGCGCATCGGCAGTGGTGACCCAGAAACCAAGGGCCAAGGTGAAGGCTGCGTGATCTTTGGCCGCAGCGACGCCACCATCAACCGCTACGGCCTGCGCATGGGCACCAGCGAGCTGTACAGCGCCGTCGAGGCGCTGCCTGAAGTCATGGACTCGATGGTGGTGGACCTGGAATACCTGGGCAAAGAAAGCTACATGCCCCTGTTTGTGGTGCTGCGCCCCGGCACCACACTCGACGACGCGCTCCAAGCCAAGCTCAACAACGCCATCAAAGTGGCGCTCAGCCCGCGCTTCATCCCGAACGAGATCTTCCAGGTCGCCGAAATCCCACGCACCTTGTCCGGCAAAAAGCAGGAGCTGCCGATCAAGAAACTCATGCTCGGTCAGCCACTCGAAAAGGTGGTCAACAAGGACGCCATGGCCAACCCAGGGTGTCTGGATTGGTATGTGGCTCTGGCCAAACGGCATTTGGCCAAGGCTTGATCCGCAGGCGCTTTTGATCTGGCCATTGAGCCGGTCCGATGGTGATTGCAATAACGCTTTTTTGTGGGAGCGGCGCCCTCGCCGCGATGGCGTTTTGCACATCACCCCACATCGCCCCGAATTCACAGGAGACCGCCTCATGCGTACATTTCTCGGAGCCCTCGTGGCTTTGTCTTTGGCAGGATGCGCCGCCGTCCCCGCTTCAAAAACCGTCGAAGTGCCTTCGGTCGTCTCGCCACAGATCGCCGCTGAACTGCTCAAAATCGGCCCGGTTGTCGCGCCGCCGCCCACCGAAAAACTCTATGCCCCGCTGGCCGAGCGCGAGCCTTATGCGGGCGTGCAGGTGCGTCGCGACGTGCGTTATGGCACCGACGCCCGAAACCTGCTGGACGTGTTCACCCCCGACAAACCGCAAGCGGGCCAGCCTGTGCTGGTGTTCGTGCATGGCGGTGCCTTCATGCGTGGCGAACGCCGCACCGGTGACAGCCCGTTTTACGACAACATCATGCTGTGGGCCGTGCGCCAGGGCATGGTCGGCGTCAACATGACCTACCGCCTGGCCCCAGCCCACCCCTGGCCAGCGGCGCAGCAAGACATCCAGTCCGCCCTGAAGTGGGTGCGCGAGAACATCGCGGCCAGCGGTGGCAACCCCCAACGCATCATCCTCATGGGCCATTCAGCCGGTGCTGCCCATGTGGCGCAATACGTGGCGCACCCGCAGTTCCATGTCGTGCCTGGCTCGGGCCTGGCCGGTGCCGTTCTGCTCTCGGGCCTCTTTGACCCGTCAACGGCAGATTCCAACCCGCCCCTGCAAGCCTACTTTGGCAAAGACGCCGCGCAATACCCTGCCCGATCGGCCGTGCCCGGCCTGGTGGCGGCCAAGGTGCCCTTGCTGTTGGCCTATGCCGAGCTGGACCCGCCCGATTTCCATCGCCAAAGCGAACAACTCAACACCGCCTTGTGCAAGGCTGGCAAATGCCCGGGCCTCTACAAACTCATAGGCCACAGCCACATGTCCGAGGTCTATTCGATCAACAGTGCGGACAAAACGGTGACCAACTTGATGAAGCAGTTGGTGGACCGGGTGCGCTGAGGGGGTGGCGCCGCTGAGGGGGGCTGGGCCTGTTTTGGCCCTGGTGCGACATGGGTACTGCCGCACCAGATTTACGACTTTTATGCAGTACTTTGAATAAAAGTCGCGACTATTTGTCAAAGTCCTGTAAAAAAGTCGAAAAATGGCGGCGTGAAACGCTACCTTGATGACCGTGTGCAGGCCGATCTGGCCCACAAAATGGTGTTCCTTACCGGTCCGCGCCAGGTCGGTAAAACCACGCCATTGAAATTCCTGGTTGTTATCAAATTCTGAAAATATTCATTTAAATACAAGAACTTGAATGCGTTGTATCATTGAAATATCTATTCATATATCCATTCAATGAATCCCGCAGACACCCTGATCGCGATCCTGCGACGCCACAACGGCCATGCCAGCAGCCCCGAGCTGCAGGCGCAGTTGGGCGTGAGCCAGCCCACCGTCTCGCGTTTGCTTGTGCCCTTGTTGGCATCAGGCCAAGTGGTCAAGGTGGGCGCAGCCCGGGCGCAGCGATATCTGTTGCCACGCGATGTGCCGGGTGTGGGGCGGCAGGTGCTCATCCACCAAGTGCTGCTCAGTGGCGAGCTGCAAAACTTTGGCACCTTGTACCCGCTGCCCGGAGGCGGTTTTTGGATGGACGAAGCCGACAAGGCCCATGGCCGCAGTGAGTTTCACCCCAGCTTGCCTTGGTTTTTGATGGACACCCGTCCCCAGGGCTTTATGGGTCGGGCTTTTGCCCAAGCGCACCCCGAGTTGGTCTTGCCCCCGCATTTGGCGCACTGGAGCGATGACCACATCCTGCTGGCGCTGGTGCGTGCAGGTGAAGACTTGCCCGGCAACCTGCTGATCGGCAGCGCCTCGCTCGACCGTTACCTGGCCCTGCCACCCAGCCGCAGCGCCGCCCCGGTGGTGAGTGAACCTGTTCAAGACTACCCGCGTCTGGCCCTGCTAGCCCTGGGCAGCGCAGCACCGGGCTCCAGCGCAGGTGGTGAGCAACCCAAGTTTTGCGCCGTGACCCATGGCGTGCCTGTGCTGGTCAAGTTCTCGCCCGCAGGCAATGGCCCGGCCGACCAGCGCTGGCGCGACTTGCTGGTGTGCGAGGCACTGGCCTTGCAAACACTGCAAGCCGCAGGCATTGCCGCCGCACAGACCGACATCGTGCAGGCCGGTGGCCGCGTCTTTTTGCAAAGTCGACGCTTTGACCGCACCCGCCAGGGCCGCGTTGGCATGGTGTCTTTGGAGATGTACGACGCCCACTACATCGGCATCGGATCGCAATGGTCAGCAACCGCCATGCAGACTGGGCGGGCAGGCACCGAAAGCCTGAGTGCTGCCGACATTCAGACCCTGTGCCTGCTAGACGCCTTTGGCGCCCTGATCGCCAACACCGACCGCCACCACGGCAATGTGTCGCTGTTGCTGCACCAACACCGCTGGCAACTGGCCCCGGCTTACGACATGTTGCCCATGTATTACGCTCCGGTGGCAGGCGAAGTGGTGGCGCGAGACTGGTCCAGCCAGCTGCCGCGCCCCAATGCACACACCTTGAATGTCTGGCCAAAAGCGCGTGAGTTGGCCTTGCAGTTTTGGCAAAGCGCGGCTGTGCATGCAAGGATCGGTGACGAGTTTCGCGCGGTTGCGCGGGCCAATGCTGGGGTGGTGCAGGGGCTTTGAGTGAAGCGTGGTGCTCACCCTCAGTCATTGACTGTTAAGTTATTGTCCATACAATAAGTTGAATGAGCATCCAGTTTGACCAAGCTAAGGACGCCAAAAACACCCAAAAGCATGGCGTGTCTCTGGCTGCGGCTGCGGGTTTTGAATGGATGGATGCAGTGACCTGGCCTGATCAACGTCAAGACTATGGCGAGGAACGTATTGCCGGAATTGGTTACATCGGCGATCGGCTGTTTGATGTGGTCTTCGTTGTCCGTGGCGAGGAGAGAAGAATCATCAGCCTGCGAAAGGCTAACCAACGCGAGGTGAAACGCTATGCCGAAACTTAAACCGACCCATATTTCTGTCACGGACACAGAAGATGCAGCGATCACCGCTGCTGCGATGACCGACCCCGACGCCTTGCCTTTCACGGATGAACAGTGGGCCTCGGTTAAGCCTCGCCTGCGCATGGGGCGTCCTAAAGCCGAGTTGACCAAAGAGCGCATCACCATCCGACTCTCCCGTGATGTGGTCACACAGTTTCGCGCCACAGGGCAGGGGTGGCAAACCCGAATGGATTCGGCGCTGCGCCAATACATTGCGGAGCACCCGATCACGCCTTGACCGCCGTAGGTCGTGATGGCGTCATAGAACTTGCCGTATTCGCCACATCAAAACGGCGTGCCCACTTTCGTGGGCACGCCGTTCGTTTTAAAAAAACCGGAAAAATCAGTTCTTGTGCAACTCAGCGTTCAACTCGCCCCAGCTCTTGTTGCGCGGAATGGCGTGCAGCGCGCCCGACTGTGAATCGCGGCGGAACAGGATGCCGTTTTTGCCGGACAGCTCTTTAGCCTTGACCACGCTGCCGTCGGGCAGCTGAACGCGGCTGCCGCCGGTGATGTAGCAACCGGCTTCCACGATGCAGTCGTCGCCCAGCGAGATGCCGATGCCGGCGTTGGCACCCAGCAGGCAGCGCTTGCCCACTTTGATGACTTCTTTGCCGCCACCCGACAGCGTGCCCATGATGGACGAGCCGCCGCCGATGTCGCTGGCGTCATCCACCACCACGCCCGCGCTGATGCGGCCTTCGACCATGCTGGAGCCCAGCGTGCCGGCGTTGAAGTTGCAAAAACCTTCGTGCATGACGGTGGTGCCGCTGGCCAGGTGCGCGCCCAGGCGCACGCGGTCGGCGTTGGCGATGCGCACGCCCGACGGGATCACGTAGTCGGTCATCTGCGGGAACTTGTCCAGGCCCTTGATCTCGAGCACGCGGCCGGTGCCACGGGCTTTCAGGCGGGCGGCGGGCACATCGGCCAGGGCGCAGGGGCCAAAGTTGGTCCAGGCCACGTTGGGCAGCAGGCCAAAAATGCCGGTCACGTTGGCACCGTGTGGCAACACCAGGCGGTGGCTCAGCAGGTGCAGGCGCAGGTAAGCGTCGTGGGTGTCGGCGGGCGCGTCGGCCAAGGACTTGATTTCGGTGCGCACGGCGACCACGGTGGCGTTGCGCACAGCGCAAGGGGCCAAGGCCTGGGCCACATCAGCGCCCAGGGCCGCCACGGCTTCTGCTTCGGTCAGGCGCGTGCTGCCGCTGGCGGCCACATCGGCGGCCAGTTCGGGGGCGGGGAACCAGGTGTCCAGCACGGTGCCGTCAGCGGCGATGGTGGCCAGGCCGGTGGCGCGTGCGCCGGTGGTTTGGAAAGTGCTCATGGTGTTGCTCCGAAAAAATGGCCCGCAGTGCGTGCGGGCCGGGGGAAATCTGAAGGCGTGATTATCGGGGATGGCGACTTAGGGTCTCGAATGGCTGGCCACATATTGGCGCAGCACGCTGTCCATGCGCGACTGCCAGCCTTCGCCTGTTGACTTGAAATAGGCCAGCACTTCGGGGCTGTAGCGCACCGAAACCAGCTGTTTTTTGTTCTCGGACTTGGGGCGACCGCGCAAACTTTTGAGCGGGACCATGGCCTGCAATTGCGTGGGCGTGAGCGGCTGAGCATGCGGATCGCTGCGGGCGGCGGCGGTGATGGCCTTGTCCTCTTGCACGCTGGGCATGCGGACAGTCGGGCGCTTAGAAATTTTCGACATAGTGCTTTACCTCCCGTCGATTGGCACGGCGAAGGCTGATGATTCTTCGCGTTGGTACCCGTCAACAAATGCCACGTAGTAAAGGGTTTCGGTCTAGGGCGCGAGAGCGATCATGCGCATCTCGTTGGACTCAAACCGATCATCAACCCATACCAGCGCGGATTCCCAGTCGAGTTCTTCGGCCATGCCCAAAGACAGACCATGTTTGATCTGATTCGAGGCGTCTTTGATCGGATCGAACTCAATACGCATTGTATTAATGTAGCTACTAAAAATCAATGTGTCAATGCTGTGAGTAAAGCTCATGGGGTAGAGCTTGTTGGGCCCCCAAAGGATGTTTGAGCTTGACGCCCTGTCACTTTCTGCCAACTCCTTTGAGCCTTGCAGCGATTGCGGCCGCCCCGCCTGCGCGGTGCAATCACCCCATGGCGACGGCCGAAATCAGGCCGTGCCGATGGAGACACAAGCATGTACCTCACCGCTGGTTTGCACCGCTCGATGCAAAGGCACCCCGACAAGATCGCCACCGTCACAGGTACGCGCCGCCAGACCTACCGGCAACTGGTGGACCGCGTGGCCCGCACCGCTTCGGCCCTGCGTGCGCTGGGCTTGCAACCGGGCGAGCGCTTGTCGGTGCTGGCGCTGAACAGCGACCGCATGATCGAATTGCTGCTGGCAGGTGCCTGGGCCGGGCTGGTGATCAACCCGATCAACACCCGCTGGACAGCGGCCGAAGTGGCCTACGCCCTGAACGACTGCGGGGCCAACGCGCTGGCGGTGGACGATGCCCTGATGGCCTCCGCGCAAGCCATGACCGACGCCCTGCCGACCCTGCGGCAGCGTTTTTACATCGGCGAAGCCCAAGCCCCGGCAGGCTATCTGCCGCTGGAGGCGCAACGGGCTGCAGCCGTGCCCATGGAAGATGTGCGCAGCGCCCCAGACACGCTGGCCGCCATCGTTTACACGGGGGGCACCACCGGCTTCCCCAAGGGCGTGATGCTCTCGCACGGCAACCTTTGGGCCTCGCTGGTGGGGCGCATGGCCGAGGTGCCCAACCCGCCGCATTACGTCACCTTGCTCACCTCGCCCATGTTCCATGTGGCGGGGCTGGGCCGCATGCTGGGACAGACCGTGGTGGGCGGCACCTGCGTGACGGTTCCAGCATTTCAGCCCCAGCCCGTGGTCGAGATCATGGCCCGCGAAGGCGTGAACGACCTGGTCATCGTGCCCAGCATGCTGCAAATGCTGCTCGACACCCCCGGCTTTGACCCGCAGGGCCTGCCCAAGCTGGAGCGCATTTTGTGGGGCGCGGCACCCATCACGTTGCCGCTGCTGCGGCGTGCGCTGCAGGCTTTCCCTGATGTGGACTTCATCCATGTGTACGGCATGACCGAAACCTCGGCCGCCGTCTCGACCTTGCCGATTTCCCGTGACCCGGCCTTTCTGGACAGCGAGCGCATCCGCTCGGCGGGGCAGGCCGGGGTGTCGGCAGAGATCCGCATCGCCGACGCCGAGGGCCAAGAGCTGCCCGCAGGCACGCACGGCGAGATCCTGGTGCGCGGCCCGGCGGTGATGCAAGGCTACTGGGGCCGAGAAGAAGACACCCGCAAGGCCTTGGCAGGCGGCTGGCTGCACACCGGTGACGGCGGCGTGATGGACGCCCACGGCTACCTGTACGTCATCGATCGCATCAAAGACATGGTCATCACCGGCGGCGAAAACGTCTACCCGGCCGAAGTGGAAAGCACCCTCACCAGCCACCCGGCGGTGTCGATGTGCGCCGTCATTGGTGTGCCCCACGAGAAATGGGGCGAGGCCGTGCACGCCGTTGTGGTGCTCAAACCCGGCGCGCAAGCCAGCGGCGAAGAACTCTCGGCGCACTGCCACGCGCTGATCAGTGGCTTCAAGTGCCCCAAGAGCTACGAATTTCGCGACAAGCTGCCGCTCACGGCTGCAGGCAAAGTCCAAAAAACCGAACTGCGCAAGACCGCAGCACGCGCATGAGCAGCACCGCCACCCATTCGCCCAACCGCCCGCCGCTGCAAGGCGTGCGCGTGCTCGACCTCACCCGCCTGCTGCCAGGCCCCATGTGCACCCTGCACCTGGCCGACTTGGGCGCCGACGTCATCAAGATCGAAGACCTGGGCGCGGGCGACTACGCCTCACCACCGGTGCGCGAAATGCTCAACCGCAACAAACGCGGCATGCGCCTGGACCTGAAGCACCCCGAAGGCATGCAGCTTTTGCTCAAGCTGTGCGAGACCGCCGACGTGCTGGTCGAAGGCTTTCGCCCGGGTGTGATGGCCCGGCTGGGCTTGGGTTACGACGTGGTGCACAGCCGCAACCCGCGCCTCGTGTACTGCAGCATCAGCGGCTACGGCCAGACCGGACCGCTGAGCCAAAAGGCCGGTCACGACCTGAACTACTGCGGCTATGCCGGCGTGGCCGACCAAGTGGGCACGCCGTCGGGCGAGCTGGCCCTGTCCAACTTGCCCATGGGCGACTTGCTGGGCGGCACCATGCCCGCCGTCATGGGCATCTTGGCCGCGCTGTTTGACGCGCAGCGTACCGGCCAAGGCCGCCATGTGGACGTGGCCATTGCCGATGGCGTGCTGGCCCACGCGGTGATCCCGCTCGCTGGCCTGCACAGCCGGGGCCGCGTGCCCGCGCCCGGTGGCGACAAGCTGACCGGCGCGCTGCCCTGCTACGGCCTGTACTCCACACAAGACGGCCGCTACCTGGCCGTGGGCGCTTTTGAGCACAAGTTCTGGGACACCTTTTGCACCTTGCTGGGCCGCCCTGATTTGGCCGAGCACCACATCCCCAAAACGCAGGCCTTGAACGACTGGGTGCGGCGCGAAGTCGCCCAAGCGGTGCAAGCCCACCCCCTGGCCCACTGGGCGCAGCTGCTCGATGGTGCCGACTGCTGCGTGACCCCTGTGCTCAAGCTCGACGAGGCGCAAAAGCTGCCCCACTTCCAAGACCGGGGCATGTGGGTGCAGGTGCAAACCGCGCAGGGCGAGACCATGACACAACTGGCCATGCCAGTGCAGATGAGCGGCTACCGCTTTGAAGTGCAACGCCCCGCGCCCCTGCAGGGCCAGCACACTCGCGAGCTGCTGACCGCTGCGGGACTCGATGACGCCGCGATTGATGTTTTGTGCCAACGCAAAGTCGTAGGATAGAGGCCTCGTATTCGAGGCCCTGAAGTCAGAATTGCCCCCGTAATCAACGCATCTTGTAGGTCGGTGGCTTCAGCCCCGACATGAGACCTGCGCCGAAGCGAGCCATGTCGGAGCTGAAGCTACCGACCTACGGAGGCGGTATTCGTAGGTCGGCGGCTTCAGCCCCGACATGAGACCTGCGCCGAAGCGAGCCATGTCGGAGCTAAAGCTACCGACCTACGGGGAGCCAGTGGTTTTTCGCAGGTCGGCGGCTTCAGCCCCGACATGCAGCCAGCGGCAAAGCCAACCATGTTGATTTTGAGGCCAAACCCGCAAAACCATTGATGAACTTTCACCGTACCGAACCTCTGACAACTGCTTCATGACCCGCCCGCCCAACGCCCCGCCCATTCAGCACACCATCGCGGCCTACCAGGTGGTGCAGATGCTCATGGCCATCGAGGACGATAACGCCCGCGTTGCCGTGCTGCGCCGTGCAGGCATCCTGCCCGCGCTGCTCGAATCCAAACTGGCGCGGGTCACCCAAGCCCAGTTTGCCCGCCTGATGACCGCGCTGGTGCGCCACCACCGCGACGAGTTTTGGGGCCTGAGCACCACCGCGCTGCCCCTGGGCTCTTTTGCCATGGGCTGCCGCATGCTGGTGGGCCACCGCAAACTGGGTGAGGCCGTGCGCGCCGGGCTGCGTTACTACCACGCGCTCTTGCCCGATTTTGTGCCGCGCTTGGTGGTCAGCGGCGGCGTGGCTTATCTGCGCATGAGTCCGCGCCACACCCTGAATGATCGCCAGGCCTACGCCGTGCGGGTCTTCATGTTCCTCAGCTACGGCGTCATGTGCTGGCTGGCGGCGCGGCGTATCCCGGTGGATGAAGTCGTTTACCAAGACCGCGATGTGGCCCGGCGCAGCGATGCGTCCAAACTGTTCCAGGCCCCCATTCGCCTGATGGACGGTGAATGGGGCTACCGTTTCGACGCCAAATGGCTCGACCTGCCCGTGGTGCAAAACACCGAAAGCGTAGAAGAGTTTTTGCAACAGGCCCCGGCCTGCCTGCTTGTCAAATACCGCGACCAGGCCAGCCTGACCGAGCGCATCCGCCGCATGCTGCGCCGCTACCTGGCAGAAGAAATGCCCTCGCTCGAAGCCATCAGCGACATGCTGGCCACCACCCCCCAAACCCTGCGCCGCCGCCTGCAGCGCGAAGGCCAGGGCTACCAAATGATCAAAGACGCCCTGCGCCGCGACGTGGCCGTCGAGTACCTCACCCAGACCGACCTGCCGCTCTTGGAAGTAGCAGCCCGCGTGGGGTTTTCAGAAGCCAGCACTTTCCACCGCGCCTTCAAAGGCTGGACGGGGCTGACGCCAGGGGCGTACCGCCAGGCGCACAACGAACCGGCTGAAGGCGAAGTGCAGGCCTGAGCTGAGTGGGTTTCCTTGTGGGAGCGGCGCCCTCGCCGCGATCAACCCTCGCAGACCCACATCCATCGTCCTCATGCGCTTGGATTTCCTCACCGCTCAAACCTCATCATCTTGATAACCCGCTTCGCGCTGGTGCCAAATCCTGGCCACCATGACCCGGTCCAACACATCGACCCATGCGTAGCGCGCCAGACAAACGCTGCGCCTGCGGGAGATGATCAGTTCACGCAAACCACCTTCCACCGGGCGACCTATGCCGGGTTGATGCGTCAACACTTGCAAGCTTTCTTTACAGCAGCACAAAGCGCAGACGGAGAATGCGACTGAGACTGAGTTGTTGACGACGTTGCAGGCTGGGTGTGAACTTGACGCGAACCAAATTTGGTCTATATTTGGTCTGAATTTACTTCTGAGGCGGCCATGTCACTCGCTCAACAAATCAAGCCTATTTCATATCTCAAGTCACACGCTGCCGACATCATTAAAAACTTCGCCACCAACCCTGATCCGTTGATCATCACGCAAAACGGTGAAGCCAAGATGGTGGTGCTCGATATCCAAGCCTACGAGCAACAACAAGAAACCATGGCACTCTTAAAGCTGATTGCCATGGGTAACAAAGAGTTGGCTCAAGGCCAGTTTCAAGAGGCTGATGACTTCTTCAGCGAAATGGCGCGTGAAGAATGACAGGCCCCAGAAAAGTTGTGATTCTTCAGTCGGCAAAATCAGATTACCGAAGAATCAAAACCTACGTGACGCAGAAATTTGGGGCTGAAACTTGGCTTGAAATCAATCACGAATGGAAAGTCAAACTCCATCAATTGGCAACGAATCCGGAACTGGGCAACAACATCTTTGAACTCGATGGCACGGGCTTGACTGGATTCAAAAGATATCAGTACAAAAATGCCTATGTGGTTTACCAGACCTCTGATGCGCTTTTGACCGTTTACATGTTCATACCGAGCATGCGCGATTTCAGGCGACATTTGATGGATCGCTTGCTCGCTGCTTGATCGCCAAGGCGCACACTCGGCGTGACCCCGTCCCGTCTTGAATCGGGTTTTGAGGCCT
Organism: Limnohabitans sp. 2KL-3; assembly: GCF_001269405.1. Lineage (NCBI taxonomy): Bacteria > Pseudomonadati > Pseudomonadota > Betaproteobacteria > Burkholderiales > Comamonadaceae > Limnohabitans > Limnohabitans sp. 2KL-3. The sequence goes on along the minus strand of NZ_CXON01000017.1, from coordinate 56,011 downwards.
CAACGCTCAAACATCATCATCTTGGTAACCCGCTTCACGTTGGTGCCAAATCCTGGCCACCATGACCCGGTCCAACACATCGACCCATGCGTAGCGCGCCAGACAGACGCTGCGCCTGCGGGAGATGATCAGTTCACGCAATCTTGGTCTAAATCGATCCTAGCATTCGTTCTTTGCTGCAATGGCTAACCCCGTGCCGCAAGAGCTGTGCATAAGTTGACAGCGCAGTTTCTCTGACTGACATTGAACGAACGCCTCAATTCACTCAAGCAAGGCGAGGGTCGTAGACGAAGGGCCTGTGTACTTGGGCTTTGATCTTGTCTGCGTCCTTGTGCTTGGGGTTGATCAGCACATTGAACTCTTCGTGAACAATGACTGAGGGCACCAGCAGCAGCAAGCTGTCGCAGCTTTTGAGCCATGTATTACCCACATTGACCGTGTCCATGCCGGGTGGCTCGGCGACCCAGGTTTTGGGCAAGCTGTCTGGGGCAACCACCTGACGTGCCTCCCACAACTTGTGCGGGATTTCGATGCCCACCAGAAACCTGTTTCTGCAGGCGATGTCATCGCCGATGTGTGCCAGCGTTTCCAGTGTGCACAGCGCAATCGATGTGCCCGCATACACCACAGGGTGTCCCACCGCGTTCCAACGGCCACCCACTGCAGCGGCCCCTCCTCCACTGAGGTCCTCCGCTCGGAAGTCTTTGGTGTGCTTGGCTATTCGCCAGACTGTGGTGGGGGCGGCGCTCTTGGCAGGCATCAAGCCACCACGCCGTGTTCGATCCGACCCAGCGTGTGCATCACCAGCTCGAAGCCACTGTCCGTGTCCATGAGCGACACCGGTGTCACACCACCAAGAGATCTGATCTCCCGCTTCAGCCAGGACGATGCAGCATGGCTGTCTTCAAAGACCTCTTGTGCCCTGACCAAGGCCTTGGCTGAGCGAAGTACCGCATCCCCTTCGGTGGGGGTCAGCGGGGTATTATTTTTGATGCGTGCTTCAATTGTGCTTCTGGGCAGCTGGAGGTAATCCAGAAAGCTGGCCCGAGGCATGGCCAACGCATCGCACATTTCGACAACGGTTTTGGACGATAAGCCTTGTCGGACGAAGACCGTTTGATCCCATAAATTGCAACGCACCAAGGTAAAAATCGATGGATTTTGGCCACCGGTCGGCAATGCTTTATGGAGATCGATGGTTGCGGTTTTCTTGCTCACGAATGTCGTCACAAAAACGTCCGTTTTCTTGACTTTTCGGGCGATGGCCATTCGCCGGGGTTTTTTGCTCGAAGAGCCAGGCGCGTCGATTTTTGCTATTGAGTGCATGGCGTTGTCCAATTTGGTCATTTAATTGTCTGATTATAGACATTAATTCAGGCTGTGTGATCATCAAAAATGTCACTTCCTGCCAATCATCTTGACCTGATTGGCGATTGGTAAAGCCTCCTTGGCGCTCGATACTTTGTACGTATCGAACCCTTTCAAGGAGCAGGCATGGCCGTTAGCAAGCGCGCAGTTCACGTCGTCGGCGTGGGCATGATCCCCTTCACCAAACCCGGGGCCAGTGAGTCCTACCACCTCATGGGTGCGCGGGCGGCTCAGCTGGCGCTTGACGATGCGGGTGTGCCTTACGACGCTGTGCAGCAGGCCTATGTGGGCTATGTCTATGGCGATTCCACCGCCGGGCAAGCGGCCATCTACGGCGTGGGCCTGACCGGCATCCCGGTTTTTAACCTCAACAACAACTGTTCCACCGGCTCCAGTGCCCTGTACTTGGCATGCCAGGCGGTGGAGAGTGGCATGGTCGAATGCGCCATTGCGCTGGGTTTTGAGCAAATGGTGCCCGGCCCTCTGAAAGGGGCTTACCAAGACCGTCCCGCGCCCATGGCCCGCTTTGTCGAGGTCATGACCGCGCACCAGGGCTTTGATGTGGCCGCGCCCCGTGCCGCCCAGTTCTTTGGGGGCGCGGGCCTGGACTACATGAAGGAATACGGCATCCGCGCCGACACCTTTGGCCGCATCTCTGTCAAGGCGCGCCAGCACGCGGCGCGCAACCCGCTGGCCGTGTTTCGCCAGACGCTCTCGCTCGAAGAGGTGATGGCTTCGCCCACCGTGTTTGGTCCGCTCACGCGCTACCAGTGCTGTCCGCCCACCTGCGGCGCGGCGGCCGCCATCGTCTGCTCGGCCGACTTTGCCAAAAAGCACAAGCTGGACGCCAGTGTGGTGATTGCCGCACAGGCCATGACCACCGACACCCCCAGCACCTTCGAGAGCGATGACATGCGCCGCGTGGTGGGCTACGACATGACGGCCAACGCGGCCAAACAGGTCTACGAAGCCGCAGGCATCGGCCCCGAAGACCTGGACGTGGTGGAGCTGCACGACTGCTTCACGGCCAATGAACTCATCACCTACGAAGGCCTGGGCCTCACGCCCGAAGGCACCGCCGAAAAGTTCATCGTGGACGGCGACAACACCTACGGCGGGCGCATCGTCACCAACCCCTCTGGCGGCCTGCTGTCCAAGGGGCATCCGCTGGGGGCCACCGGGCTGGCGCAGTGCTACGAGCTGGTCTCGCAGTTGCGCGGCCAAGCCGAGCAGCGCCAGGTCGAAGGCGCACGTTTGGCGCTGCAGCACAACCTGGGCTTGGGCGGTGCTTGTGTGGTCACGCTGTACCAAAAGGTGTGAATATGAAGCCCCCACGCTCCTCACTTCGTGTAGTCGCTGCCCCCCAAGGGGGTGAAAAATGATCGACCGCCAATACATCGGCCACACCATGCCCGCCTTCGAGGTGCTGGTGGAAAAGGGCCGCCTGAAATTCTTCGCCAAGGCCACGGGCCAGACCGACCCGGTCTACACCGACGAAGAAGCTGCCCGCGATGCCGGGCACCCGGCCTTGCCCGTGCCGCCCACGTTTTTGTTTTGCCTGGAGATGGAGTCGCCCGACCCGGCCGCGATCCGCAACCTGCTGGGCATGGACTACCGCAAGCTGCTGCACGGCGAGCAGGGCTTCACTTTTCACCGCATGGCCTATGCGGGCGATGTGCTGCGTTTTGAGCAGCGCATCGAAGACATCTACGACAAAAAGGGCGGCGCACTCGAATTCGTCGTCCGCAAAACCCGTGTCAGCAACCAGCGTGGCGAGCATGTGGCCGACTTGCGCGCCGTGACCGTTTTGCGCCACGGCGTCAGTGCATAAGGAAACCCCCATGACACTCCCCTCTTTTGATGCCCTGCAAGTGGGCGACGCCATTCCTGCGCTGGAGCTGCCGCCCGTTTCGCGCCTCACGCTGGCGCTTTACTGCGGCGCATCGGGCGACCACAACCCGATCCACGTCGACACCGACTTCGCCGCCATCGCGGGCTTGCCCGACGTGATCGCGCACGGCATGTTGTCCATGGGCTGGCTGGCCCGCCTGCTTACCAACTGGGTGCCGCAAACGGCGATCCGCGACTACAGCGTGCGCTTTGCCGCGATGACGCAGGTGGGCGAAAAAATCACCTGCACAGGCCAGGTGACCGAAAAGTTTGAAGTGGATGGCGAGCGCCGCGTGCGCCTGTCGCTGACCACCGACAACGCCGAAGGCCAGGTCAAGCTGGCGGGCGACGCCGTGGTGGCGTTGGCCTGAAACATCAGGATTGATTCGGCCCTGTGAACTATTCAATGTCCAAAGATGTTGTAGGTCGGCGGCAACAGAGCCGACATGCAGCCTGCGCCAAAGTCAGCAATGTCGGTGCTAAAGCCACCGACCTACGAGATGACTTGCGCAGACATTTCGAATTTCAGCATGCCGTAGAAAAGGATTGCTCATGAATCGCAAACATCGAAGATGTAGGTCGGCGGCAACAGAGCCGACATGCAGCCTGCGCCAAAGTCAGCAATGTCGGGGCTAAAGCCACCGACCTACGAGATGACTTGCGCAGACATTTCGAATTTCAGCATGCCGTAGAAAAGGATTGCTCATGAATCGCAAACATCGAAGATGTAGGTCGGTGGCAACAGAGCCGACATGCAGCCTGCGCCGAAGCAAGTCATGTCGGGGCTAAAGCCACCGACCTACGAGAAGAATTGCGCACACGTTTCAAACTTCAATATGCCATAGAAAAGGACTCCTCATGACCCGCAAACTCGAAGGCCAAGTGGCCCTGGTCTCAGGCTCTGGTCGCGGCATCGGCCGTGAAATCGCGCTCAAGCTGGCCAGTGAAGGCGCACGCCTCGTCATCAACGACCTCGACCAAGCCCCGGCCGAGCAGACCGTGGCCGACATCGTCGCCAGCGGCGGCCAGGCCGTGGCCTGCATTGGCAGTGTGACCGACAACGATTTTGGCGACCGCTTTGTCAAAACCGCACTCGACGCGTTTGGCGGCATCGACATCATCGTCAACAACGCCGGTTACACCTGGGACAACGTGCTGCAAAAGATGAGCGACGAGCAGTGGGAAGCCATGCTGGCCGTGCACATGACAGCGCCGTTTCGCATCTTGCGCGCCGCCTCGGGCTTCATCCGCGAAGCGGCCAAGCGCGAAGCCGAAGCCGGCATATCCAAGCACCGCAAGGTGGTCAACATCTCGTCCACCTCGGGCGTGTACGGCAACGCAGGCCAAGCGAACTACGCCGCTGCCAAGGCGGGCATCAACGGTTTGACCAAAGCCATGGCCAAAGAGTGGGGCCGTTACAAGGTCAACGTCAACAGCGTGGCCTTTGGCCTGATCATGACGCGCCTGACGCAACCCCTGACGGCAGGCGACGCCAGCGTGGAGATTCAGGGCCGCACCATCGCCGTCGGCGTGCAGCCTGATCGCCTGAAGGCCGCCGAATCCACCATCCCGCTGGGCCGGGGCGGCACGCCTGAAGAAGCCGCAGGCGCGGTCTACATGTTCTGCATCCCCGAATCCAACTACGTCAGCGGCCAGGTGTTGGTCTGTGGCGGCGGCCGTCCTTAAGGCGCGTATGGACAGCATCCTCACTTTCCCCCGCAGCGTCTTCCGCGAAGACCACGAAATGCTGCGCACCACCGTGCGCCGCTTTTTGGAGCGCGAATGCAAACCCCGCCAAGCCCAGTGGGACAAGGACGGCAAAGTCGACCGCGAAACCTGGCTCAAAGCCGGACGCGAGGGTTTGCTCTGCGCCACCATGGACCCTGAATGGGGCGGCGGCGGTGGCGACTTCGGCCACGCGGCCGTGATCGTCGAAGAGATTGGCCGCTCGGGTGTGAGCGGCTTGGGCTTTGGCCTGCACTCCGACGTGGTGGCCCCTTACATCGAGCGCCTGGGCACGCCAGAACAAAAAGCCCAGTGGTTGCCGCGATGCGCCACGGGCGAAGTCATTTTGGCCATTGCCATGAGCGAGCCCGGCGCGGGCAGCGACCTCAAAGCCATCCGCACCACGGCGCGCCGCGAGGGGGGCGACTACGTCATCAACGGTGCCAAGACCTTCATCTCGAACGGCCTGAACTGCGACTTGGTCGTGGTGGTGGCCAAGACCGAGCCCGAGCTGGGTGCCAAGGGCGTGTCGCTGATCTTGGTCGAAGCCGACCGCGCCGGTTTTCGCAAAGGCCGCAAGCTCGACAAAATGGGCCAGGAAGCGGCCGACACCGCCGAGCTGTTTTTTGAAGACGTGCGCGTGCCCGTGAGCAACATCCTGGGCGAAGAGAACAAGGGCTTTGCCTACCTGATGCAAGAGCTGGCGCAAGAGCGTTTTGTGATCGCACTGGGTGCAGCCGCCAAGATGGAAGCGATGTTTGACGAGACCGTGCGTTACACCAAAGAGCGCGTGGTCTTTGGCAAACCGCTGTTTGACTTTCAGAACACCCGCTTCAAGCTGGCCGAAATCAAAGTCCGCACCACCGCCGTGCGCATGATGGTGGACCAGTACCTGGCCGAACACCTGCGCCGCAAGCTCACCGTGCAAGAAGGTGCCATGGCCAAACTCTTTGCCACCGAAGAGCTCGGCAAAGCGCTCGACGAATTGCTGCAGCTGTACGGCGGCTACGGCTACATGATGGAATACCCCATCACCCGTGCCTTTGTGGACTCGCGTGTGACCCGCATTTATGGCGGCACCAGCGAGGTCATGAAAGAGCTGATCTCGCGAAGTTTGTGATCACCGTTTGTGACCCCCACACCGCACCCGCCTTAAGAGCCACTCATGTCCACATCGTCCTTGCCTTATTGGCCTAAAGGCGTTCCGCGCACGCTGAGCCTGCCGCAGGTGCCGCTCACGCATTACGTTCAGGTCGCGGCCGAGCGCTACCCCAACAAGCCTGCCGTGATTTTTTGCGGCAGCACGCTGAGCTACGCGACGCTGCTCACGCGTGTGGAGGCGCTGGCCGGTTACCTTGTGCAGCGCCTGGGCGTGCAGCGCGGCGACCGGGTCTTGCTGATGAGCCAGAACTGCCCGCAATACGTGGTGGCCTACTACGGCATCATGCGCGCTGGGGCGGTGGTGGTGCCGGTCAACGCCATGTGCACGCAAAGCGAAATCCGCTACTACCTGCAAGACAGCGGCGCACGCGTGGCCATGGTGGCGCAAGAGTTGTTGCCCCAGGTCATGCCGCTGCTGCAAGCTGGCAACCCGGATGCCTTGCAAGCCGTGTTGGTGCATGCCTATTCAGAAGGCTTGCCCGCGCAGCCCGTCAGCGACGAAGTGCAGGATGAGGTGCCTGATGTTGTGCTCGCCCCGCGCCAGTGGCCCGAGGCTCCGGGCCTGCATGGGCTCGAAGACGCCATCGCACAGGCCTTGCCCGCGCCTGCAGAGCACCCGCGCAGCGACGACCTGTGTGTGCTGCCCTACACCTCGGGCACCACCGGCCACCCCAAGGGCTGCATGCACACCCATGCCACGGTGCTGGCGTCCAACATGGCTGCGCAGGTTTGGCGCAGCATGCACATGGACTCGGTGTTTTTGGCCGTGGCACCGCTGTTCCACATGTTGGGCATGCAAGGCGGCCTGAACGTGCCGATCACGCTGGGTGCCACCGTGGTCATGCTGCCGCGCTGGCATGCGGCCTCAGCGGCGCGTTTGATCGAGAAGCACCGCGTCACGACCTGGTCTGCACCTCCCGCCATGCTGATCGACTTCTTTGCCAACCCGGCCGCCGCGCAGCGCGACTTGAGCAGCCTGTCGGCTTTGGCGGGCGGCGGCGCGGCCATGCCCGAGACGGTGGCGAACTTGCTCCAAACGCGTTTTGGCATCGCCTACAACGAGGCCTACGGCATGACCGAGACCGCCTCATTTTTGCTGGGCAACCCGCCCGCACGCGGCAAGCGCCAGTGCCTGGGCGTCATCACGCCCGGTGTGGACGCGCGCATCGTGGACCCGGAAACCCTGCGCGAGTTGCCCGTGGGCGAAGTGGGTGAACTGGTCACGCGTGGCCCGCAACTCATGCGTGGCTATTGGCAAAACGAAAGCGCCAACCAGACTTCATTTTTTGAGCTCGATGGCCAAATTTTTTTCCGCACGGGCGACCTGGCCAGTGTGGACGAAGAGGGTTACTTCTTCATGCGCGACCGCCTCAAGCGCATGGTCAACGTCTCGGGCTTCAAGGTCTGGCCTGCCGAGGTGGAAAACACCCTGTACGAACACCCGGCGGTGCACGAGGCTTGCGTGATTGCTGTGCCCGACGACAAGCGCGGCGAAAACGTGATGGCCCTCTTGGTGCTCAAGCCTGCCTTCCAAGGCCAAGTCACCGAGCAAGACCTCATCGACTGGAGCCGCGAGCACATGGCCGCCTACAAAACCCCGCGCATCGTGCGCTTTGTGGACACCCTGCCCAAGTCGGGCACCGGCAAGATCCTCTGGCGTCAGTTGCAAGAGCAAGAACGCGCGCGCTTGGCCGCAACCCCTCCACAGGCGACCCCATGACCCACCCGCACCCCGCTTGTTGTGTAGGAGCCAGCCCTGCTGGCGATGGGGTGCCCGTGGCCCGCAAGCCATCGCTTGCAGTTGTAGGTCGGTACCTTCAGGTCCGACATGGCGGGCTTCGGCTCAGGCTGCATGTCGGGGCTAAAGCCACCGACCTGCGAGGGCCAGACGGCTTAGCTGCAGGAGCCCACGCCAAAGCATTCATTTGCAAATCGCACTTTTTCCAGCAGGAGACCCCATGCGCATTCCTTTGAGTTTCAAAGGCCAGTCGGTGTTTGTGGCCGGTGGCAGCAGCGGCATCAACCTGGGCATCGCCACCGCGTTTGCCCAGGCCGGGGCAAACGTGGCGATTGCCAGCCGCAACGCCGAGCGCGTGTCCCAGGCGGTTGAACAATTGCGCCAACATGGCACGCAGGTCGAGGGCTACAGCGCCGACGTGCGCGACGCCGCAGGCATTGCCGCTGCGCTGCAGCAGGCGCGTGACGCCATCGGCCCGTTTGACGTGCTGGTCTCGGGCGCTGCGGGCAACTTTCTGGCACCCGCTTTGGGCATGTCGGCCAACGGCTTCAAGACGGTGGTCGACATTGACCTGAACGGCACCTTCCATGTGCTGCGTGCAGGCTTTGAGCACCTTCGCCGCCCGGGCGCCAGCGTCATCAACATCTCGGCACCACAGGCCTTCAACCCCACCAAGCTGCAAGCCCATGTGTGTGCGGCCAAGGCGGGCGTGGACATGCTCACCCGCGTGCTGGCCATGGAGTGGGGGCCCGAGGGCGTGCGCGTGAATTCCATCGTGCCCGGTCCGATTGGCGACACCGAAGGCATTCGCCGCCTCGCGCCCACACCCGAGACGCTGCAACGCATGACGCAGTCCGTGCCCCTGCAGCGCATGGGCCGGGTGGAAGAGATCGCCGACATGGCGCTGTTTTTGGCGTCGCCGCACGCCGCATTCGTCACCGGTGCCATCATGGTGGTGGACGGTGGCAGTTCCCTGGCCGGTGGCCGGGATTACTCAGGAGCCTTGACATGACCGCCAACACCCTTGCATCAACAGCACTTCAATTTGAGGTGAGTGACCAAGTCGCCACCCTCACCTTCAACAGTCCAGCCAAGCGCAATGCACTCGAGATGGCCATGCGCGATGGTCTGGTTGTGGCGCTGCGTCACATTCAGCAAAACAAAGACATTCGGGCCGTGGTGCTGACGGGCGCAGGTGGGCACTTTTGTGCGGGCGGTGATCTGAAAAACATGGCCGAGGTCCAGCATGAAAACGGCGCTTGGCTCAGCCGCATGCAGATCTTGCACGAATGGGTGCAAATTTTGCTCACGCTCGACCGTCCGGTGATTGCCGCCGTCGATGGCGCAGCCGCCGGTGCGGGATTCAGCTTGGCGCTGGCCGCAGACTTTGTGTTGGCCACACCTCGCGCCTGGTTCAACATGTCCTTCCTCAAGGTCGGCCTGGTGCCCGATGTGGGTGCGCTTTACACCTTGCCCCGGGTGGTGGGTGTGCAGCGTGCCAAAGAAATCATGCTCTCGGCCCGCGACATCGACGCGCAAGAAGCCTTGCGGCTGGGCATTGTGATGGAGCTGCACGCGCCCGAACAACTGTTGACCCGCGCACACGCCATGGCCCGCAGCTTTGTGGGTGCATCGCCCACAGCGGTGTCGCTCATCAAGCGCAGCTTGGGCAGCGCTTTGGGTGGGGGTCTGCAAGACATGTTGACGGCCGAAGCCCAAGCGCAAGCGCTGGCCGCAGGCACCGCCGAACACCGTGAAGCCGTCAACCGGTTTCTGAGCAAACAACCGTTGGCCTTTGCCTGGCCAGCCCACAAGGATTGAGGCGTGGTGCAAGCGGAGTTTTGTAGGAGCGGCGCCCCCGCCGCGATCAAGCGCCTGCAGACCACGACCCATCGCCCCGAGGGCGGGGCTCCTGCAAAAAGCAGTGCCGAAACCGAGTGCTTACGGCGTTTTGTGCAAACGGAGTCTTGTAGGAGCGGCGCCCCCGCCGCGATCAAGCGCCTGCAGACCACGCCCCATCGCCCCGAGGGCGGGGCTCCTGCAAAAAGCAGTGCCGAAACCGAGTGCTTATGGCGTTTTGTGCAAGCGGAGTTTTGTAGGAGCGGCGCCCTCGCCGCGATCAAGCGCCCACAGACCACCACCCATCGCCCCGAGGGCTGGGCTCCTGCAAAAAGCAGTGCCGAAACCGAGTGCTTACGGCGTTTTGTGCAAACGGAGTTTTGTAGGAGCGGCGCCCCCGCCGCGATCAAGCGCTCGCAAACCACGAGCCATCGCCCCGAGGGCGGGGCTCCTACAAAAAGCAGCGCCGAGACCGAGTGCTTACGGCGTTTTGTGCAAACGGAGTTTTGTAGGAGCGGCGCCCCCGCCGCGATCAAGCGCCTGCAGACCACGACCATCGCCCTCGGGGCGGGGCTCCTGCAAAAAGCAGTGCCCAAACCAAGGGCAATCCCTGAGTTTTGCAATGCTGAACCCCCGCTTCAGCATTGGCAGATTGTTCAGAATCACTGAACGCATCAAGATACACCAACCCCCATGGGGTGTGGACGCCATGAATGGCCAGCACCCCGGCACCCACAGGAGAAAAAATGAGCAAAGCCCGATTGGTTGAAGACAAAGTCGTCGTGGTCACCGGCGCAGGTGGCGGCATTGGCCGCGACATCGCGCTGGCCATGGCGCGTGAAGGCGCCAAGGTGGTGGTCAACGACATCGGCGCGTCCGTCTCGGGCGAAGGCCAAGACGCAGGCCCCGCGCAAAAAGTGGTGGACGAAATCCGAGCCATGGGCGGTCATGCTGCGGCCAACACCGACAGCGTGTCAGACGCCGCAGGCGCGGCCCGCATCATCCAAACGGCCATCGACAGCTTTGGCCGCATCGACGTGGTGGTCAACAACGCAGGCATCTTGCGCGACCGCTTCTTCCACAAGATGAGCATGGACGAGTGGGATGCGGTGCTCAAGGTGCACCTGTACGGCGCTTTCTACGTCAGCCGCGCTGCCGCCCCGCACTTCAAGGAGCAGGAAAGCGGCAACTACATCCACATGACCTCCACCTCGGGGCTGGTGGGCAACTTCGGCCAAGCCAATTACTCGGCGGCCAAGCTGGGTGTGACCGCGCTGTCCAAGTCGATTGCGCTCGACATGCAAAAGTTCAACGTGCGCTCCAACTGCATCTCGCCCTTTGCATGGAGCCGCATGATCGGTTCGATCCCGACCGAGACGCCCGAAGAGCAAGCCCGCGTCGAGCGCATCAAGCAGATGACGCCCGCCAAGATCGCCCCCATGGCCGTGGCCCTGGCCAGCGACGACTCGGCCCATGTGAACGGTCAGGTCTTTGCCGTGCGCAACAACGAAATCTTTTTGATGAGCCAGCCGCGCCCCATCCGCTCGGTGCACCGCAGCGAGGGCTGGACGCCGCAGAGCGTGCTCGACCAGGCCATGCCCGCGCTCAAGTCCAGCTTCTTCGATTTGGACCGCTCGGGCGACGTGTTCAGCTGGGACCCCATTTAAGGAGCTGCGATGAGCGACAACCCACAAGGCGTGCAAGCCCAACACCAAGCCGCCCTGGCCGAAGGCCGGTTTCTGATTCAGCAATGCGGTGATTGCAGTCAGCACATTTACTTTCCGCGTGAGGTCTGCCCGCACTGCGGCAGCAATGCACTCGCGCTGGTGGCCCCCACGGGTCTGGGCACGGTGTATTCGGTCACCACGGTGCGCCGCAAGCCCGACGCGGGTGGCGACTACAACGTCTGCCTGATCGACCTGGACGAAGGCGTGCGCCTGATGAGCCGCGTTGAGATCAGCCCGGTCGACGCCGTGCAGGTGGGCCAGCGGGTGCAGGCCCGCGCGGTCGTCGACAAAGGCCAAGGCGTGGTGGTGTTTGACCCGGTCAGCACAGAGGCGGCAGCGGCAACAGCGGCCAAGCCCGTGCCCCGTGGCCCGGCCGCATCTGCAGCAGTGCACTCGTCCACCGGCCTCAAGGCCTTGCGCGGCAGCGCCGCCATCGCGGGCGTGGCCACTTTTGGTTGTGGCGAAGCCACGGGCTTTTCCGAGATGGAAGTGCTGGCCCGTGCCGCGCACGCCGCGGTGGCCGACGCAGGTTTGAAGATGAGCGACATCGACGGCCTGTGCACCGCCAGTGTGCTGTCCACCATGTGGCCCATGCCGGTGACCGAATATTTGGGCATCAACCCCCGCTACATCAACGGCACCATGCTCGGCGGCTCCAGCTTTGTGGCGCACCTGCTGCCCGCCATGATGGCTTTGCAGTCGGGCCAGTGCAACGCGGTGCTGGTGTGCTACGGCAGCACGCAGCGCACGTCGACCTTTGGCCGCGCTGAAATCGCGCAGGCCCGCCGCGTCATGGACCCGCAGCCTTACGAAACCCCCTACGCGCCGATACAACCGCTGAGCGCCTACGCGCTGGCCACGCAGCGGCACATGCACCAATACGGCACCACCCGCCGCCAGCTGGCCGAAGTGGCGGTGGCCGCACGCGCCTGGGCCCAGCGCAACCCCGAAGCCTTCATGCGCGATCCGCTGTCGATCGACGACGTGCTCAAGGCCCGCATGGTGTCCGACCCCTTGTCTGTGCGCGACTGCTGTTTGGTGACTGACGGCGGCGGCGCGTTTGTGCTGGTGCGTGCTGACCGTGCGCGTGACCTGCCGAAGAAGCCTGTTTACGTGTTGGGCAACGCCACCGCCAACTGGAACCGCCAGGTCTCGTCCATGCACGACCTCACCGTCACATCGGCCAGCCAATCAGGGCGCGAAGCTTTTGCCATGGCAGGCCTCACGCCCGCCGACATGAACGTGGTGCAGCTGTACGACGCCTTCACCATCAACACCTTGCTCTTCCTCGAAGACTTGGGCTTTTGCAAAAAAGGCGAAGGTGGTGCATTTGTCGAAGGCGGTGCGATCGCGCCCGGTGGCCGCCTGGCGGTCAACACCAACGGCGGCGGTCTGTCGTGCACGCACCCGGGCATGTACGGCATCTTCACCCTGATCGAAGCCGTGCGCCAGTTGCGCGGCGAGGGCGGCGAACGCCAAGTGGCCGGTGCCCAAACCGCGCTGGCCCACGGCAACGGCGGCACGCTGTCGAGCCAGTCCACGGCCATCCTCGGCACCTTTGAGACTTTGTAAATTCATCACCCACAAGCCATGATCCGAGATACCGAAACCTTTGAAGCCCTGCTCGATTCCGTGCGCCGTTTTGTGCGCGAGCGCCTGGTGCCTGCCGAGAATGAAGTGGCTGAGACCGACGAGATTCCCGAAGCCATCGTGCAAGAGATGCGCGAGATGGGCCTGTTTGGCCTGACCATCCCCGAATCCTATGGCGGCTTGGAGCTGACCATGGAAGAAGAGGCTCGCCTCTTGTTTGAGCTGTGCAAAACCTCGCCCGCTTTTCGCTCGGTGATTGGCACCACGGTGGGCATTGGCTCACAGGGCATCCTGATGGATGGCACCGAAGCGCAGAAAGCCTATTACCTGCCCAAGCTGGCCACGGGCGAGTTGTCGTCTTCGTTTGCCTTGACCGAGCCCGACGCGGGCTCCGACGCGGCATCGCTGCGCACCACGGCCATCCGAGGCACGGACAGTGAGGGCGACCACTACATCGTCAACGGCACCAAGCGCTACATCACCAACGCGCCGCATTCCAAAATCTTCACGCTCATGGCGCGCACCAATCCGGCCGACAAAGGCGCGGGCGGCGTGTCGGCTTTCATCGTCGACGCGCAATCGCCCGGCATCAGCCTGGGCAAGAACGACAAGAAGATGGGCCAAAAAGGTGCACACACCTGTGATGTGATGTTTGACAACGTGCGAGTGCCTGCCGCCAACCTGATCGGCAACAAAGAAGGCCAGGGCTTCAAGACCGCGATGAAGGTGCTCGAAAAAGGCCGCATCCATTTGGCCGCCGTGTGTGTGGGCGTGGCCCAGCGCATCTTGGACGACGCGCTGCGCTACGCCATCGACCGCAAGCAGTTTGGCCAGCCCATTGCCGAGTTCCAGCTGGTGCAGGCCATGCTGGCCGACAGCAAGGCCGAGCTGTACGCGGCCGAGTGCATGGTGATCGACGCCGCCCGCAAGCGCGACGAAGGCCGCAGCGTCTCGACCGAGGCCTCGTGCTGCAAGATGTTCGCGTCCGAAATGTGTGGCCGCGTGGCCGACCGGGCGGTGCAAATTTTGGGTGGCGCGGGTTACCTGTCGGAGTACGGCATCGAGCGTTTTTACCGCGATGTGCGCCTTTTTCGCCTGTATGAGGGTACGACCCAGATACAACAAATCATCATTGGCCGCAACATGGTGCGTGAAGCACGCGGCTGAGCCAAGGGTGGGTTCGTTTTGCGGCGAAAGCCGCTCCAAAGCACCCGCTCCGTCAGCGTGACCCCTTTCGACAACAACACAAGGAGACAAGACATGACAAAGACATTCACCCGCCGCATGGCCCTGGCCACGCTCAGCAGTTTGGCCGTGATGGGCGCAGGCAGCGCCCAGGCCCAGGCCCAGGCCCAGCCGGCTTACCCGAGCCAGCCGATCAAGTTCATCGTGCCCTACCCCGCAGGCGGAGCCACCGATGTGTTGGCGCGCATGGTCGCGCAAAAAATGCAAGACAGCTGGCAGCAAACCGTGGTGGTCGAGAACAAGCCCGGCGCAGGCGGCACCATTGGCAACAACCTGGTGGCCAAAGCCCCGGCCGATGGCCACACGGTCTTGTTTGGCATCGTGGCCCTGGTGCAGCAAATGACTTTGATGAAGCTGCCCTACGACCCGATCAAGGACTTCGCGCCCATCAGCCGTGTGGCCATCAGCCCCAGCGTGTTGGCCGCATCGCCCACACTGCCCATCAACAACCTCGCCGAGTTCACCAGCCTGGTCAAGGCCAACCCCGGCAAGCACAGCATTGGCTCGTATGGCCCGGGCACCTCGGCCCACCTGCAAGGCGCTTTGCTCAATCTGCAGTCGGGTCTGGACCTGACGCATGTGCCCTATCAGGGGGGTGCGCCACTGGTCACGGCCATGATGGGCGGTCAGCTGTCTTCGGCCTTCATGGATGCGGGCTCTTCCAAGCAGCACCTGCCCAAGTTCAAGCTGTTGGGTGTGACGGGCACCGAGCGCCTGTCCTGGTTGCCCAATGTGCCCACGCTCAAAGAGCAAGGCCTCAACTCTTACGAGCCCATGGGCTGGTTCGGTCTGTTTTTGCCAGGGGCCACGCCCAAGCCGGTGGTGGACAAGTTCTCAGCCGAAACCCAGCGCATCCTCAAGCTGCCCGATGTGCGCGAGAAGATCGAAGCCATGGGCTTGATCCCCGGCGGTGAAACCACCGAGAGCTTTGCCAAGGTCGTCAAGTCCGATGCTGACGTGTACGCCCGCATCATCCGCGACGCCAAGATCACGCTGAACTGAGTAGAAACAAACAACAGGAGAACGACATGAGTATTCAAGCTTCATCATTGAAGTGGCCTTCTCGCCGAGGCGTTTTGGGCTTGCTGGGCCTGGCATTGACCGTGGGGGGCGGTGCGGCGTGGGCCCAGTCCACAGGCAGCAACACCGTCAAGCTCATCGTCGGCTATGCCGCAGGCGGGCCCGTGGATTCGTCGGCGCGGGTGTTTGCGCCGGTGCTCAGCCGCGAACTGGGTCAGCCCGTGATCGTGGAAAACCGCCCCGGTGCGGGCGGTGCGGTGGCTGGCAACAGCGTGGTCAAGTCCGCGCCCAATGGCTTGGAAATTTTCTATGCCGCCAGCCCCACCATGACCATCAGCCCCCATGTGCTCAAGGCCATGGCTTTTGATCCGCTCAAGGACATGACCCCGCTGGCCACCATCCTGAGCTATGCCAACGTGCTGGTCATCAACCAGAACCAGCCCTTCAAAACCTTGCCTGAGTTGGTGGCCTTTGGAAAAGCCAATCCCGGAAAACTGGCCTACGGCTCGGCCGGCATGGGCGCATCCAACCACCTGAGCGGCGAGCTGTTTGCGCGCCGTGCGGGCATCAACATGACCCATGTGCCCTACAAGGGCAATGCTCCGGCCATGACCGACGTGATGGGCGGGCAGATCCAGATGATGTTTGACATCGTGGGCGGGGCCAAGGCCCACATCGACGGCGGCAAGGTCAAGCCTTTGGCGGTGACCTCCAAAGAGCGCAACCCCGCCCTGCCGCAGCTGCCCAGCATGACCGAGTTGGGCATTCGTGATTACGACGTGGGTGGCTGGTATGGCCTGTATGGTCCGCTGGGCATGAGCGCCGAACTCAGCCAGAAGATCACCGCCGCCACGGCCCGCGCCCTGCAAGACCCCGAGCTGAACAAGCGCTGGGTGGACCAGGGTTACGTGATCTGGAACGCCAAACCCGCCGACCTGGCCGACCGCATGCGCCGTGAACACGCGCTGTGGGCCGAAGTGACCAAAGGCATGACCTTCGAATAAAACATGGCTGTGCAATTGACCTCACCCCACACACGCATTCATCACCTGTTTGACGAGCGCGTCGCGCAGTCACCCGATCACCCCTTCTTGTTCATGCCCGACCGGGTGATGACGCTGGGCCAGCTGGCGCAGCAGGTCGATGCGCTGGAAGCCGAACTGCGCGAAGCGGGTGTGCGTGTGGGCGACCGCGTGCTGGTGGCCGCCGAAAACTGCCCTGAGCATGTGGCGCTGGTGCTGGCCTGCAGCCGTGTGGGCGCTTGGGCCTGTGGGGTCAATGCGCGCATGACAGCGTCCGAACTCGCGGGTTTTGCCGCCAAAGCCGATGCCCGCGTGCTGTATTTCACGGTGGGCGTGTCTGCTGCGGCGGGCCAGCACGCGCAGCAATACGACACGCGCGAGAGCGTTTTGCCTGCGCTGCGCCGCACGCTGGCCGATGCGCAAGCCGCGGCGCAAACGGGCGACTTGGCCGAGAGCGTGGCGGCCATCATCTTCACTTCCGGCACCACCGGCCAGCCCAAAGGCGTGATGCTCACGCACGCGGGGCTGCTGCAGTTTGCCAAGGTCTCGGCGCAGTCACGCCAGCTGAGGCCTGCCGACCGCTCGTACGCCTATCTGCCCATGACGCACATCTTCGGTCTGGGCACGGTGCTCATGGCTTCGCTGCACGTTGGGGCCGGTTTGCTCATGCGCAGCCAGTTTGACCCAGCCGATGTGTTTGATGCACTGGCCCACCAAGGCATGACACAGCTGCAAGGCCCGCCTGCCATGTTCACCCGCCTGCTGGCCTGGCTCGATGCGCAGGGCATCGATCACCCCGCAGCGCCTGAGCTGCGTTACGTTTACACAGGCGCTGCGCCGCTGGACATGAGCGTCAAAAAAGCCATTGAGGCACGCTTTGGCAAACCCCTGCACCACGGCTATGGCCTGTCGGAATACGCAGGCGCGTTGACGCTGTGCCGACGGGGCGAGTGGCGCGACGACACCAGCGCGGGTTACCTGGTGGAAGGCGCTGAGCTGCGCATCATCGGACCGCAAGGCCAAGACCTGAGCGCAGGCGAGACCGGCGAAATCTGGATGCGTGGCGTGGGCCTGATGCCCGGTTACTTCCGCGACCCCGAAATCACCGCGCAGGTCATCAAGTCTGGCGGCTGGTACGCCAGCGGCGACTTGGGCCGACAAGATGCCGACGGTGCTTTGCAGGTGGTCGGACGCCTGAAAGAAATGATCATCCGCTCGGGCTTCAACGTGTACCCCGGCGAGGTCGAGGCGGTGTTCCTGGCCTGGCCCGGCGTGCAGCGTGCCGCCGTGGCGGGTCGAAAAGCGGCCGACGGGAACGAAGACATCCTGGCCTTCATCGAAGCCAAGCCCGGCGTACAGCTGGACCTGCAGGCCCTCAAGGCCCACGCCCATGAACATCTGTCCCCTTACAAACGGCCCTCCATGGTGGTGCAAGTGCCCGAAATGCCCATGACCCTGAGCGGCAAAGTGCTCAAGCGTGAGCTGGTGGAGCAGTACAGCCAGGCGTGAAACCCCAGCCATGCCCGTGGCCCTTGATCCCCTTGTAGGAGCGGCGCCCCCGCCGCGATGCGCCCGCGCAAACCACCAAGAATCGCCCCGAGGGCAGGGCTCCCACAACGAAACATCCCCTTGTAGGAGCGGCGCCCCCGCCGCGATGCGCCCGCGCAGACCACCAAGAATCGCCCCGAGGGCGGGGCTCCCGCAACGAAACATCCCCTTGTAGGAGCGGCGCCCCCGCCGCGATGCGCCCGCGCAAACCACCAAGAATCGCCCCGAGGGCGCGTCTCCCACAACGAAACATCCCCTTGTAGGAGCGGCGCCCCCGCCGCGATGCGCCCGCGCAAACCACCAAGAATCGCCCCGAGGGCAGGGCTCCCACAACGAAATGCCCCCTTCACGTTCGCTAAAGATGGTCTTTCATAAAGACAGACCAGCGCACCATTGAACTCGGCGAAGATACGGCCATGAACACCCCCACCACCCTTGACGCCACCCAAGTCGCCCACCTGCGCAGCTGGGAAGGCCGCAGCGAAACGCTGACCGACGAGATCGTGGCCGCCCCCTTGCGTGGCCAAAGCGCCTTGCTCGACCGAGATGACGCCCGCCAAGCCGCAGGCAGCGACGTACCGCCGCTGTGGCACTGGCTGTACTTTTTGCCGCAGGCCCCACAAAGCCAGATCGGCCCCGACGGCCACCCTTTGCGCGGTGGCTTTTTGCCGCCCGTGCCGCTGCCGCGCCGCATGTGGGCCGGAGGCCGCCTGCAGTGGCACACCAACAACCCGCTGCGTGTGGGCGACGCCGCACAAAAGCATTCGCGCATCGCTTCGGTCAAACACAAGGCAGGCCGCACGGGCGACCTGCTGTTTGTCGAGGTCGAACACGCTTTCAGCAACGCCCAAGGTCTGTGCCTGACCGAAACACACGACATCGTGTACCGCGCAGCAGCAGTGCCCGGCGCACCTGAAGTGCCGCCCACCGCAGCCGAGACCGACGCGCCCTGGCAACGCGATTTTGTCCCCGACCCGGTGTCGCTGTTTCGCTATTCGGCGCTCACCTTCAACGGCCACCGCATCCACTACGACCGCAGTTACGTCACGCAAGAAGAAGGCTACCCCGGCCTCATCGTGCACGGCCCGCTGATCGCCACTTTGTTGGTGGACCTGGTGCGCCGCCAAGTGCCTGAGGCGCGAGTAGCCTCGTTCCAGTTTCGCGCCGTGCGCCCCACGTTTGACTTGCACCCTTTCCGGCTGAATGGCCGGCCGTCTGCCGATGGCAAGACCATTGAGCTGTGGGCCTGCGACCACGAAGGCTGGCTCACCATGCAAGCGCAAGCCACGCTGGCCTGACGTTTTTTGAACTGAATATTTTTACCGACACCACCACCATGCAAACCTCACCCGACCAATACCAAGACATCCGTGACGCCGTGCGCGCCCTGTGCGCCCAGTTCCCTGACGAATACCACCGCAAGGTCGACGAAAAACGCGGCTACCCCGAAGAGTTTGTCGACGCCCTGACCAAGGCGGGCTGGATGGCCGCGCTGATTCCGCAGGAATACGGCGGCTCGGGCCTGTCCATGGCCGAAGCCTCGGTCATCATGGAAGAGATCAACCGCTCGGGTGGCAACTCGGGCGCGTGCCACGGCCAGATGTACGTGATGAACTCCATTGTGCGCAGCGGCTCGGACGCGCAGAAAAACACGCTCTTGCCCAAGATCGCCACCGGCGAGTTGCGCATCCAGTCCATGGGCGTGACCGAACCCACCACGGGCAGCGACACCACCAAGCTCAAAACCACCGCCGTCAAGAAAGACGGCCGCTGGGTGATCAACGGCCAAAAGGTCTGGATCTCGCGCATCCAGCACAGCGACCTGATGATTCTGCTGGCCCGCACCACGCCCGCCGACCAGGTCACCAAGCGCTCCGAAGGTTTGTCCTGCTTCCTCATCGATTTGAAGCAGGCCATTGGCAATGGCCTCACGGTGCGCCCCATCCTCAACATGGTCAACCACGAGACCAACGAGCTGTTTTTTGACAACCTCGAAATCCCCGAAGACGCGCTCTTGGGCGAAGAAGGCAAAGGATTCAAGACCTTGCTCGACGGCCTGAACGCCGAGCGCACCCTGATCGCGGCCGAGTGCATTGGCGATGGCTACTGGTTCATCGATCGCGCCACCAAATACGCCAAAGACCGCGTGGTCTTTGGCCGCCCCATTGGCCAAAACCAGGGCGTGCAGTTCCCAATCGCCGACGCCTTCATCGAGCTGGAAGCGGCCAACCTCATGCGCTGGAAAGCCTGCGAAAAAATCGACGCCATGCAAAACGCCGGGGCAGAAGCCAACATGGCCAAGTACCTCGCGGCCAAGGCCAGCTGGGAAGCGGCCAACGTCTGCCTGCAAACGCACGGCGGCTTTGGTTTTGCGTGTGAATACGACATCGAGCGCAAGTTCCGCGAGACGCGCTTGTACCAAGTCGCCCCCGTGTCGACCAACATGATCTTCAGCTACGTGGCCGAGCACATCCTTGGGCTGCCACGTTCGTTCTGATGCGCATGCTGATTTCGCTGTTCACCACCCATCGCCCCGAGGGCGGGGCTCCCACAAAGAGCGTACAGCCCTCCTTTTGGGGTAGAACTCCCACAAAGCACATGCAGCCCTCCTTTTGGGGTAGAACTCCCACAAAGCACATGCAGCCCTCCTTTTGGGGTGGAACTCCCACAAAGCACATGCAGTCCCCCTGTTGGGGTAGGACTCCCACAAAGCACAAGCAGTTCCCTTGTGGGGGTGAGGCTCCCACAAAGAGCATGCAGTTCCCCTGTGGGAGCGGCGCCCCCGCCGCGATGAGCGTCTTGCACACCACCCCCATCGCTCCATCTCCATAAGGTGCACACGATGACCAGACCCCTCGACGGCATCACCGTCATCTCTCTCGAACACGCGATTGCCGCGCCGTTCTGCACACGCCAACTGGCCGACCTGGGCGCGCGCGTCATCAAGATCGAACGCCCCGGCGCGGGCGACTTTGCCCGCGCCTACGACACGCGGGTGCGCGGCCAGTCTTCGCACTTTGTGTGGACCAACCGCTCTAAAGAAAGCCTGACGCTGGACCTCAAAAATCCCGACGCCATGGCTGTGCTCAGCAGCCTGCTGCAAAGCGCCGACGTGCTGGTGCAAAACCTCGCGCCCGGCGCGGCTGCGCGCATGGGTTTGTCGTTTGAGGCGCTCAGCCCCAAACACCCGAAGTTGATCGTGTGCGACATCTCGGGCTACGGCGAAGACGGCCCCTACCGCGACAAGAAAGCCTATGACCTCTTGATTCAGAGCGAGGCGGGCATGTTGTCCATCACGGGCACGCCCGAAGACCCGTCCAAAACCGGCAACTCGATCGCCGACATCGCGGCCGGCATGTACGCCTACACCAACATCCTGTCGGCTCTGCTGCTGCGCGGCAAAACCGGCCAGGGCAGTCACATCGACGTGTCCATGCTCGAAGCGTTAGCCGAGTGGATGGGTTACCCGCTGTACTACGCCTACGACGGCGCCACTCCCCCGACACGCAGCGCCGCCTCACACGCCAGCATCTATCCCTATGGCCCGTTTGCGGCGGGCGACGGTGGCACCGTGATGCTGGGCCTGCAAAACGAACGCGAGTGGAAAGTGTTTTGCGAGGTGGTGCTGGGCGATGCCGCCCTGGCCAGCGATGCGCGCTTTTGCACCAACGCCTTGCGCAACGTCAACCGAGCGCAGCTCAAGCAACTCATCTTGGGCGTGTTTGCCCCCATGACCACGTCCGAGGTCGAGGCGCGGCTGGACGAGGCGCAAATTGCCAACGCCCGCATGAACGACATGGCCGGTGTCTGGGCGCACCCGCAGCTCAAGGCGCGCGAGCGCTGGCACAAGGTGGGCTCACCTGCGGGCGACATCCCCGCCCTGCTGCCGCCCGGGCGCAACAACCGCTACGACTACCGCATGGACCCCGTACCCGCCGTTGGTGAGCACACCGAGGCCATATTGCGCGAGCTGGGGCTGGACGACGCGGCGGTGCAAGCGCTGCGTCATCAGCAGGCCATTTGAGTCAGGCGATCCATGGATGTTTGCCTGAGCGGACACATGTCGGGGCTAAAGCTACCGACCTACAGGACGCGGCCTGCGGTTTCCCGTAGGTCGGCGGCTTTAGCCCCGACAGGGATCAGCCAAGCCATTTGAGACAGAACACAAGGAGACAGACATGACACAGCACACCGCATCCAACACCGCCCAACTCGCCGCCTTCGCATCCGCGCTGCGCTTCGAGGACATTCCTGCGCCCGTGGTGAGCAAGATCGAAGACCTGCTGGTCGACTGGTTTGGCTCGGCCGTGGCCGGGCATGGTTCGCGCCCGGTGGAGAGCATCACCCGTTTCGCGCAGGCCATGGGCGCGGGCGAAGGTCCGAGTGAAGTGATCATCAACCGCGCACGCACCACGCCCTATTTGGCGGCCATGGTCAACGCCGCGGCCTCGCATGTAGCCGAGCAGGACGATGTGCACAACGGCTCGGTGTTCCACCCGGCCACGGTGGTGTTTCCGCCCGCCGTGGCGGTGGCCCAAGCCTTGGGCGCAAGCGGCCAGCAACTGCTGGCCGCATCGGTGGTGGGCTACGAAGTCGGCATCCGTGTGGGTGAATTTTTGGGGCGCTCGCACTACCGCGTGTTCCACACCACCGGCACCGCAGGCACCTTGGCAGCGGCCGCTGCTGTGGGCCATTTGCTCGGCCTGAACGCGCAGCAAATGCAGCACGCCTTCGGCTCGGCCGGCACGCAGTCGGCAGGCCTGTGGGAGTTCTTGCGCACCGCCGCAGACAGTAAGCAGCTGCACACCGCGCACGCGGCTGCAGCGGGCCTCATGTCAGCCTACTTGGCCAAAGACGGCTTCACCGGCGCGGCAGAAATTCTGGAAGGCCCGCAGGGCATGGCTGTGGGCATGTCGAGCGACGCCGACCCGAGCCGATTGGTGGACGGTTTGGGCACACGCTGGGCCACGGCCGAGACCTCGTTCAAGTACCACGCCAGCTGCCGCCACACGCACCCGGCGGCCGATGCGCTGCTGCACGTCATGCAAACCAACGGCCTCAAGCTCGATGACCTGGCCCAAGTGGTGACCCATGTGCACCAAGGTGCCATCGACGTCCTCGGCCCGGTGGTGCGGCCCGTCACGGTGCACCAGAGCAAGTTCTCCATGGGCACGGTGCTGGCGCTGGTGGCGCAGCACGGTCATGCGGGCTTGACTGAATTCGACCGCGACTTTTTAAGCCAGGCAACGCAGGCCTTGCGCGACAAGGTCAGCATGGTGCTCGACGCCGAAGTGGACAGCGCCTACCCCAAGCGCTGGATCGGCAAAGTCACGGTGACCACCACCGATGGCCGCGTGCTGCACGGCCGCGTGGACGAGCCCAAGGGCGATCCGGGCAACACCCTCTCGCGTCAAGAGATCACCGACAAAGCCCTGCGCCTGGCCGCCTTCAGCGGCGGTGCTACGCCTGAGGCCATGCGCCAAAGCGTGGACGCGCTCTGGCAAGTGGCCACTTGGCCCAAGGTGGGGGCTTTGCTGTCATGAGCGGGCCGGGGTCCTCGCCACTGTCGCTGGCGCGCAGCTTTTTGTTTGTGCCCGGCAATCGTCCCGAGCGCTTTGCCAAAGCTTTGGCCAGCGGTGCCGATGCGGTCATCATCGATCTGGAAGACGCCGTGCCGCTGGATGCCAAAGCCACGGCGCGTGACGCGCTGTTGGCCGCTTGGTCTGGCTTGGACGCAGCCGAGCGCGCACGCCTTTTGGTGCGCGTGAACCCCGCAGGCACCCCCTGGCACGCAGCCGATCTGGCCGCAGTGGCCAGCCTGACGGGTCTTGGTGCGCTCATGCTGCCCAAGGCCGAAAACGCACAACAGGTCGAGCAGGCTTTTCACACCAGCAGCATGCTGGTTTTGCCTTTGATCGAAAGCGCCGAAGGTGTGGGGCAGATGGACGCCATAGCCCGGGCAGCAGGCACCTTGCGCTTGGGTCTGGGCCACATCGACCTGCAGGCCGATTTGGGCATGCGCTGCGGCCCCGATGAAGCAGAACTCGCCCCCATCCGGCTGGCCATGGTGGTGGCCTCGCGCCGTGCGGTCCTGCCCTCGCCGGTGGACGGCGTGACCACCGCCACAACCGACGCGCAGGTGTTGTCGCAAGACGCGCAGCGCAGCCGCCGATTTGGCTTTGGTGCCAAGCTGTGCATCCACCCCGCACAAGTGGCGGGCGTGCACCAGGCTCTCGCCCCCACCGAAGCCGAGTGCGACTGGGCCCGCCGCGTGCTGGCCGCCGAAGTGGCAGCGGGCGGCGGCGCGTTCAGTGTGGACGGCAAGATGGTCGACCCACCGGTTCTGCTGCTGGCGCGTCAGATTTTGCTGATCCTGTAGGAGCACACCCCGTGGGCGATGGGCGTGGCACACGCCCTTTTAAAAACAATCGCGCACGGGGTGCGCTACTACCCAAACCTCCGACCGCGCCGCCGCAACCCCACCCCACTGGCACAATCCCCCCCCATGTCTGTTCATTTCGATCTGGTGGATTTGCGCCTCATGGTGCGGGTGGCCGAAGCCAACAGCCTCACCAAAGGGGCCGAGGCCTCGCACATCTCGCTGCCTGCGGCCAGCACGCGCATCAAAAACCTTGAAGAAAGCATCGGTGCCAAGCTGCTCAACCGCCACAGCCAGGGCGTGACCCTCACGCCACCGGGGCAAGCCTTTGTGCACCGGGCGCGGCTGGTGCTGGGCCAGATCGAACACCTGCGCGGCGACCTGCAGGAATACGCCAGTGGCATCAAAGGCCACCTGCGCGTGTACGCCAACACCACGGCCCTGGGCGAGTTCTTGCCCGAGGTGCTCAAGCGCTACCTGGCCACGCACCCCGATGTGAACATCGATCTGCAAGAAAAACTGTCCAACGAAATCGTGCGCGCCGTGATGGACGGCAAGACCGACATCGGCATCGTGGCCGGTTCGGTCCGCACCGAAAACCTGCAGACCTTGCCCTACCGCTCGGACAGCCTGGTGCTGGTGGTGCCCGAGCACCATCCGGTGGCCGACTTGCCCAGCATGCCCTTGATCGACGCGCTGGAGTTTGACCATGTGGGCCTGCACGAAGCGAGCGCCTTGCACGCCTTCCTCAACCGCGAGTGCGAGCAGCTCAACAAGCCGCTCAAGGTGCGCATCCAGGTCAGCAGCTTCGAGTCGGCCTGCCGCATGATCGAAGCCGGTGTGGGCGTGGGCGTGTTGCCTGAATCGGCCGCCCGCCGCCACGCCCGCAGCATGGCCATCCGCCTGGTGCCGCTGTCCGACGCCTGGGCGATTCGTTCCATGCAGATTTGCGTGCGCAACTTCGACGAACTGCCCAACTTTGCGCGGGATTTGATTGATTTGTTGTCAGAGGATGCAAGGCTGGCACAACCCGCATTGATTGACTGACCCAAGCTTCAAGAATGGGCAAGGGATTGGGCAGACCTTTCGACCAAGCGGGGTGACCGTGCCGGGCTTTCTTCTGAAGACAGTATTACTGACATAAAATCAAGTAAGACTTTCAGGAGTTCACATGAGCACCACCCTCACCGTCAAAGGCCAGGTCACCATCCCCAAACCCATCCGCGATGCCATGGGTCTAACCCCCGGCACCTCGATCGACTTTGCCATCAACCGCAGTGGCGAAGTGGTGCTGCACAAAGCCGACAGCGGCAAGGCCACCCGCAAGACCAAGCCCCAGCCCGACCGCTTTGAAGCCGCCCGTGGCAAGGCCGACGTGCCCTGGAAAACGCAAGACCTGATGGCCTTGTTGCGTGGCTGAGCCCAAGGTTCAACGCGACATGCTGGTCGACACCAACGTCCTGGTGGACGTGCTTGAAAACGATCCCACTTGGGCCGACTGGTCCATCGCGCAACTGCGCGCCCAAGCGCAAATCCATCGCCTGGTCATCAACCCCGTGATCTACGCCGAACTGTCGCTGACCTTCAGCACGGTGGAGGCGCTGGACGCCACGCTGGCCGACTTGCAAATCCCGGTGATCGAGACACCCAAGCCCGCGCTGTTTTTGGCGGGCAAAGCCTTTGTGCAATACCGCAGGCAAGGCGGCACAAAGACGAATGTGCTGGCCGATTTTTTCATTGGCGCACATGCTGCGGTCTCTGGTTTGCCTGTGCTGACGCGAGATGTGCGGCGGTATGCGAGCTACTTTCCGACGGTGCGATTGATCGCGCCCGAGATGAACTGAAACAGAGTCAAAGAACGAAGGCTTTTGCCTAGATTGCTGGCCGACTTTCACCTCACCCGTTTTTCACCGGATGCAAATGAAACTTTTTGAATCAAGCCATTTGTGATTTCGTAGATGCAAAGCATCTCCAAAGTCCCAACACCTTCAGGAAAATTTGGGGTGATTGACTCCAAGTCAACGACAACGTTGCCCATCGTGGCTTCGATGTGTTGTTTGAGCAAATGTCGTTGTTGCTGAGCTCGAACCAGTCACCGTTCACCCAGCAAAGGCGAGCGCCCTATCTTGTTTGTTTCCGCTGCCAGCTTGGGCGGCGCAGAAAACCCCTCAAACGCCTCGCCCGCTACCCAGTCGCCCACGGCATACACCCGTTGATCGCGCAGACCCTGCACGCCTTCGGTCCAAGCCAGCAGCATGCGTTTTCCGATGTCTTCAAAGCCGGGGTGCTCGGCCATGGCCTGGCGCACCTCGCGGCCCACGTCGGCCACGGCGTCGCTGATGGCTTGCACCATGTGTTGCTGTTCTTTGGGCTGGATGCCGAAGTTGGCGGCGATGAACTTTTGCAGGTTCTTGCCGGGCAGCCAGGTTTTTTTGCCCATGAATCCAATGCCCGGCGGGTTGTGTTGAAAGCCGGCATACACGCTGGTGGTCAGCATGTCGTAGGTGGGCGACAGGTGAACGTCGGCGCGGCTCGTGTAGAGCAGGGCCAGGTTTTTGGCGTGGCAGTCGGCGTTGCGCAGCGCGTAGGTCAGCAGCAAGGTGTTGGCCAGTTGCCGAAAGGTGCCCAGCCGCTGAGGTCCGGGCACATGGTCGCGCACGGCTTTGGCGATGCGTTCCCAAGTGGTGTCGTATTTGGCGGCGGGGCGCAGGCCCAGCAGGCTGCAAAAGTCTTCCGTGCCCCAGTGGGGCTGGCCTTGCTCGTCCACATCAAAGCGGTGCACCACCAGGGCTTGACCGTCGTCGGACACTTGCGTGTGGGCTGTGGGCATGATGCGCCGCGCCACTTGCATGCACAGGTGCTCGTTCAGGGCCACAAAGGGCAGTCGGGCGCTGGAGCCTTTGACGATGTGCCGTCGGGTGATCAGGCTGGCTTTGGGGTTGCAGCCGAGTGACTGGGCTTCTTCCGTTTGCGCGTCCAAAAACTTGGGCACCACACCCGACACGCCGCTGGTGGCGTGTTCGCGCACCAGCGCTGCAAAGGCGGCTTCGGAGTTGTCGCCCTTGAGCAGCGCAGTCACTTCAATGGGTTTGGCGGGCTCGCGCAGCGTCGCGCCGGGGGCAGCCACTTGCAAGCGGCCCACCATGTTGCGGCCAATGACCGACAGCAGTGCCGCAGGGCTGGCGCCGATGTGCGGGCCAAACTGTTCTTGCAGCACTTGCAGCAAATAGCCTTCGGGCAGGTTCATTTGCAGCACGGGCGGCAGCTGGTCGTCCCACACGTAGCTCTCGGTGCGTACCGGCATGGTGAGCGACACGAAGTCGTCTGTGGCCACACCAGGGTGGTAGCTCAGCACGCTTTTGAAGTCGCCGGATGGCTCCAGCGTGGCCACTTCGCGGCTCAACACGTACACCGACAGTGGCATCACGTCGCCCCTGTCTGATTGGGCAATGTCTGCGCCCGTTCACGCCGCAGCTCGTCCAGGTTGCCGCTCTGGCCTTGGGACATCACGTCCAGCTCGGCACCCAGCACGGCCAGCACCGCCAGCAGCTTGCGCGTGCCAAATTCGGCGGTGCGGCCACGTTCAAAGCGCGACAGCAATTCCGCCGACACGCCCGCCATGACCGCCACATCGCCTTGCTTGAGTCCCAGCTGTTTGCGCCGTGCGGCCACGGCTTCACCGAGTTCTTGGAGGGTTTGCACTTGATGTTTACATCAAAAAATTGAGGTTTAAAACTGTATTTTGATGTAAATATCAAGAAAAGCAAGACAAACCAGGCGTGACAGCTCAAAAGAATTGTCCATGTAGGCACTGCGCTTTGGCCCACAGCGCGACGTCTTGGGCTCACAGATGTTCAAAGGCGCGCTGCGCCGCGATGTGGCCCCCCTCAAACCACCCCCCGCGCCACCAGCCCCGCCACCTGCGCATCACTCAGCCCCAGCTCGTCGCGCAGGGCTTGCAGGCTGTGTTCACCCAGCCGAGGCGGTGCTTTGTGTGTCACGGGCGATGCCGACCAGTTCAGTGGGCTGCGCACCAGGCGCACGGTCTGGCCTGAGCTGTGGGGCAGTTCCACCACCATTTGACGGTGTTGGGTTTGTGGGTTTGTAAAAACTTGGGCCATGTCGTTGAGTGGTCCGGCCGGGACGTTGGCCGCGCTGAGTTGTTCCAGCAACCGTGCGCGGGGTTGGCCGTGCACCAGCGTTTGCAGGGCGGCCTGCAGTTCGCGGCGGTGGGCGATCCGCTGCATGTTGGTGGCAAAGCGCGGGTCGGTGGGCATGTCGGGTGCACCCAACACGGTGCACATCCGCTGAAACTGCTGGTTGTTGCCGGCCGAAATGATGATGCGACCTTCAGCACACTCAAACACTTCAGAGGGCGATGCAATCGGGTTGGTGTTGCCCACGCGTTGTGGCACCTTGCCGTTCATCAGGTAGCCCACGGCCAGGTGCCCGTTGAAGGCGACGGTGGCGTCCAGCATCGCGGCGTCGATGACTTGGCCTTCGCCGGTTTTTTGGCGGTGCATGAGCGCGCCCAAAATGCCGATGGTGGCGTACAGGCCGGTCACCATGTCGGTCATCGGGATGGCTGTGCGCATGGGGCCGCCGCCGGGCTCATCGTCAGGCAGGCCGCAGGTGCTCATGGGCCCGGCCATGCCTTGCAAGATGAAGTCGTAAGCGGGCTTGGGCGCATCAGGGCCGGTTTGCCCAAAGCCAGTGACCGAGCAGTAAATCAGCTCGGGTTTCAGGCCCCGCAGGCTGGCTGCGTCAAGGCCATATTTGGCCAGCGAGCCGACCTTGTAGTTCTCCACCACCACGTCGCAGCGCAGCGCCAAATCGCGCACCAATTGCGCGCCTTCAAGGGTGGCGATGTCCACTGTGACCGAGTGCTTGCCCCGGTTATAGGCCAGGTACAGCGCCGAGTCGTTGCTGGGTTGGCCCGTGGCGGGGTCTGGCAAAAAAGGCCCCATGCGCCGCGTGTCGTCGCCTTCACCGGGTTTTTCGATTTTGTAGACCGAGGCCCCCATGTCGGCCAGGATCTGTGTGCACATGGGGCCCGCGACCACACGGGTCAGGTCGAGGATCTTGATGCCTTCGAGGATGGCGCTCATGGGGGGTCTCCAGAAGTGGGTGCCGTCAGCACCGAGGCGGGCACGCGCAGCGGCATGTCCAGCAGCATCTGCGCAAAGGATTTGCCCAAGGGGTCTGAGCGCAGGCTGCACACGCCGCCACCGCCCAGCGCCTGGTGCAAAACAAAGTTGAGCGCCTGCAAGCCAGGCACTTCGTAACGCAGCACCGGCCCTTGCACCAGGTGGCTGAAATAGGCCTGCACCTGCTCGGCTTGCAACTGGCTGCGCAGCCAGTCCCAGGCGCGGGCGTGGCGTGCGATGACACCGATGTTTTCATCGTCGCCCTTGTCGCCGCTGCGCGCCCACGCCAGGTCGATCAAACGGCAATCGTGCAGGGGCTCATCGCTTGCAGTGGTCGTCTCGGGCGTCGCTGGCGCAGTGCTGGACACGGCAATAGCGTTGGCAGCTGGTGACACGGTCAGGTCGCTCGCGTCCTGCACATCGTCACCCAACTGCATCTGCAAGTGCACCTGGCTTTTGAGCACCATGAACGAACACAGCTTGATGACGGGCTGAATGTCGGCCCGCCCCGAAAACGAAGACCGCGTGCCCGGCCCCATGGAAGTGCCGCTGCTGGCGCATTCGCGTTGCAACACCGCCAGCGCCTTGGCCTGGGCGTGCCGCACCGCGATGCGCAGCACCACTTCGCGGGCGGTGTGCGCCTGTGCGTGGGGGCCGTAATGCGACTCGCCGCCCAGCAGCTCCACACAGGTCTCGCTGTCATCGCCAAAGCCCTGCGTAGCCATGAGGGTGCGCGAGCGGGTCAGCAGGGCTTGCGCGGTGCGCTCGGCCTTGAGCGGCGCGTCGATGCCGCGAATCGCCAACATCAATTGCAGCTGATAGCCGTCTTGCCAGGTGGCGTTGGCTTTGTAGTGGGTGGGGGCGGGCAGGCCGCGTGCGCCGCTGACTTGTACGGTGTCCATGCCGGTGCGCTCCACCTGCACATGCCGCCAGTCGCAGCACACATCGGGCATGAGGTAGTTCGCTGGGTCGCCCACTTCGTAAAGAATTTGCTCGGCCACCGCGCCGGGGTGGATCAGGCCGCCCGTGCC
The DNA here is from genome assembly GCF_001269405.1 of Limnohabitans sp. 2KL-3. Lineage (NCBI taxonomy): Bacteria > Pseudomonadati > Pseudomonadota > Betaproteobacteria > Burkholderiales > Comamonadaceae > Limnohabitans > Limnohabitans sp. 2KL-3. Next base: position 25,581 of record NZ_CXON01000017.1, on the reverse strand, counting down.
TTCGGGTTTGCTCAGCACCAGGCTGCCATCTGCGTGAACGTCAATCACCGGGTAGCCGATGTTGGCCCAGTCGGGCACCAGTTGCCAGTCGGTGAACAGGCCACCCGTGGCTTGCGCGCCGCACTCGATCAAATGCCCCGCCAGCGTACCAGCCGACAGGAGGTCCCAGTCTTGCCAGGACCAGCCGAATTCGTGGACCAGCGCGCCCAGCACCACCGCGCTGTCCACGCAGCGGCCGGTGATGACCACATCGGCCCCGGCCGCCAGCGCCTGGGCAATGCCGCGTGCGCCTACATAGGCGTTGGCCGACAGGGGTCGTTCGGGCAAGGGGGCGTCCGCCGTGGTGCGCACACCTTGCGTTTGCAGTGCGTTCATCTGCGGCATCAGGTCGTCGCCGGTGACCACGGCCACGCGCAGGGCGATGCCTTGCTTTTCGGCCACTTGCAGCAGCGCATCGCGGCAGCCTTCGGGGTTCAGACCGCCCGCGTTGGCAATCACCTTGATGCCGCGTTCGTGGATGGCCCTCAGGTGCGGCGGCATGACGGCTTGCACAAAGTCGGTCGCGTAACCCAGTGCCGGGTCTTTGGCCCGCGCACGCGCCAAAATGGCCATGGTGGTTTCGGCCAGGTAGTCGTAGACCAAGTACTGCAAGCCGGGCACTTGCAGCAGCTGCGGCGTGGCCATGGCCGAGTCGCCCCAAAAACCGCAGGCCCCGCCGATGCGCACGCGCTGCGCTGCGGTGCTCATGCCGCCTCTGCCTCGATCTGCAGCAGCAGCGCACCTTTGAGGGCCTGCCCACCCGACTGCACGCGCAGCTCGCGCACCACGCCGGTGAACGGCGCGGTCAGCGTGTGTTCCATCTTCATGGCTTCGAGCACCAGCAGGCGTTCGCCCGCCAGCACCGTCTGGCCCGGCGACACCATCACCTGCAGCACGCGGGCGGTGAGTGGGGCCAGCACAGCGCCGCTGCCTGCGGCCTGCTCGGTTTGGCCGTGGGCGGCGGGGCATTCAAAAACCCAAGCGCGGCCTGCATGAAAAATCTGCACCCCGTGGTCGGTGTGGGCGCTGCAAATTTGCTCGCGCAGACCTTGGCACTCCAGCGCCAGTTCGGTGCGCGGGGCGTCTTGCCACTGCACATGCGTCAGCGTTGTGGTGTGGGTGTCGGCCTTCACGGCATGGCCTTCAGAAATTGCGGCATATGTTGAGCCAGATATTGCGGCAGTTGCAACACCCCCCAGCACTGTGCACTGCACCTCCCAAGCTGTGCTTGGGCCCGTGCCCGCATCGGATGCCTGCGGGCAGCTTGTCGGGCGGATACGGTAACGCCAGCGCTGCCCGCCCCATTGCAGCAGGCCTTGCGCTTGGCCTTGCCCCAGGGCACCCGCGTACACATGCCCGTGGTCGCTGGTGGGCAAGTTGTGCACTTGCGCGGCCAAGGCCGCCAGCGCCACGGTGTGCGCACTGGGCACGGGCGCGGCCGGGGGTAGGCCCATGCGCTCGGCCACAAAACCGGTGTGCACGCCCAAGCCCTGCACAAACACTGCATCGGCCAGGCAATCCGCCAAAAAGCCCTGGTTGCTGGGCAGCCCCAGCAGCACGCACTGGCGCACGGCCGCCAGCAGCTTGCGCCGCGCTTCCTCGCGGTCGCGGCCATGCGCCACGATCTTGGCCACCATCGAGTCGTAATGCGGGCTGACCTGCCCGCCTTCGCGCAGTGCGCTGTCGATGCGCACATCGTGGCCCGTGCTCTGTGGCGTGGGCGGCCGCCAGCGCAGCACCGGGCCGGTTTGCGGCAAAAAGCCAGCGGGCACGTCTTCGGCCGTCAGCCGCACCTCCATCGCGTGACCCTGCAAGCGGATGTCGGCCTGCTGCCACGGCAGAGCCTGACCGCTGGCCACGCGCAGTTGCCACTCCACCAAATCCAGCCCGGTGATGGCTTCGGTCACCGCGTGCTCGACCTGCAAGCGGGTGTTCATCTCCATGAAATAGAACTGGCCATCGGCGGCCAGCAAAAACTCCATGGTGCCCGCGCCGACATAGCCCATGGCGCGGGCGCTGTCCACCGCCACCTGGCCCATGCGTGCACGCAGCGCGGCGTTCACAGCGGGCGAGGGCGCTTCTTCGATCAGCTTTTGATGACGCCGCTGCACCGAACAATCCCGTTCACCCAAGTGCACCACATGCCCGTGGCTGTCGGCCAGCAGCTGGATCTCGACATGGCGCGGGTCGATGAGGGCGCGCTCCAAAATCAGCTCGTCCGACCCAAAAGCCGTGCGCGCTTCCGAGCGGGCCGAGGCCAGCGCCGCAGGCAGTGCATCGGGCGTGTCCACCCGCCGCATGCCGCGCCCGCCGCCACCGGCAGCGGCCTTGCACATGATCGGAAAGCCAATGCGCGCTGCTTCGCGCACAAACGCTTCGTCGCTTTGATCCTGACCTTCGTAGCCAGGAATGCAGGGCATGCCCCAGCCTTGCATCAGGCGCTTGGCCCCGGCCTTGTTGCCCATGGCGCGGATGTTCTCGCCAGACGGGCCAATGAACACCAGGCCCGCCGCATCCACCGCGTCGGCAAAGGCGTCGTTCTCGGACAGGAAGCCATAGCCCGGGTGCACCGCGTCGGCCCCAGCCAGCCGGGCGGCGGCGAGGATGGCCTCGATGTTCAGGTAGGACTGTGCAGGCGCTGCCGGGCCGATGCACACCGCGCGGTCAGCCGCTTGCACATGCGGGCTGTCACGGTCGGCTTCGGAATACACGGCCACCGTGCCATAGCCCAGGCGGCGCACGGTGCGCAGCACGCGCAGCGCAATCTCGCCGCGGTTGGCCACCAGCACGGTGTGGAAGGGGCGGATGTTTTTGGGTGTGTGCGTGGGCATGGAGGTCACTTGGGCGCTGACGCAGGGCCGGGTTGGGGGGCGTGGTGAAGAGCGTGGTGGAGGTCGCTTTGGGGTTCGTGGCTCAGGCCATGCAGGCGTGCCACGTCGGCAGCATGCAAGGTCTGTGCCCAGGCGGGGGCGCGGCGTTCGCGAAAGGCTGCAATGCCCTCAGCGCCTTCGCTGCGCATGCATTGCGCAAAGCGCAGCGCCGCGTCGTCGAGCCAGGCACTGAGGCCATGGTCAACGGATGCGCCACCGGCCACGTCACGCGACAGCAAAGCCTTGAGCGAGCGGTTGGCTTGCGGCCCGCAAGCCAAAATGCGGTTGAGCCACTGTGCCTGCAACGCGTCGAGTGCAGTGCTGTCAGCGGCCAGTGCATCCACCAGGCCCAGCTGCTGGGCCAGCGTTCCGTTCACGCGCTCGCCGCTCAGGCCCAGGCGCAGCGCCACCCGGCGGCCCACGCGGGCTTGCACAAAGGGCGCGATCTGCGCCGGGATAAGCCCCAAACCGGTTTCGCTCAGGGCAAAGCGGGCGTCGTTGGTGGCCAGCACGATGTCGGCGCAGCAGGCCAGACCCATACCGCCGCCCATGGCCGCGCCTTCCACCACCGCCAGCACCGGCATGGGCAGGGCGGTGAGGGCCTGCAGCACATGGCCAAAGGCCCGGTTGCGGCTGACCACGGGGTCTTCGCCGTCTTGAGCACTGGCTTGCAAGCGCGACTGAAAGTTGCCCACATTGCCGCCCGCGCAGAAAAAGCCTGCGCTGCCACGCAGTACAAAAGCACGCACAGTGCTGTCTTGGGCGGCTTGCGCAATGGTTTGCGACAGCTCGGCCACCATGTCGGGTGACAGCGCGTTGCGGGTGGCAGGGTGGTGCAGCGTGACCCATACCATGCCGTGCTCTCGATGAACGAGAAGATTTGCAAACGTCATGTTGTGCCCTTTCAACCAGCAGGGTCCATCAGGCCCATCTTGCGGGCAATCACCATCAGCATCACTTCGTCGGCACCGCCACCAATCGAGCCGAGCCGGTAGTCGCGGTAAGCGCGAGACACACGGTTGTCCCAGGTGTAGCCCATGCCGCCTTGAAACTGCATGCACCAGTCGGCCACGTCGCGGCCCAGGCGTCCAGCCTTGAGCTTGGCCATCGAGGCCAGCTCGGTCACGTCCTGCCCCTGCACATAGGCGTGCGTGGCCATGTAAATCAGGCCGCGCAGCGCTTCGATTTCGGTCTTGAGTTCGGCCAGCTTGTACTGGATGAACTGGTTGTCGAGCAGCGGCTTGCCAAAGGCCACGCGCTGGCGCAGGTAGTCGGCGGTTTCTTCGATCAGCTCGATGCTGGCCAGACGCCGCGCCGCGCCGTCCAGGCGCTCTTCCTGAAATTGCTTCATCTGGTAAATAAAGCCCATGCCTTCTTCGCCAATGCGGTGGCGCACCGGCACGCGCACCTCGTCAAAAAAGATCTGCGCGGTGTCCGAGCTCCACATGCCGAACTTCTTGATCTTTTGCACTTCAATGCCCTTGGCGCGGCGGCCTGCCGAATCTTTGAGCGGCACGATGATGAGCGACTTGTTCTTGTGCGAAGGGCCGTCCGAGGTGTTGCACAGCAGGCAGATCCAGTCGGCCTGGGTGCCGTTGGTGATCCACATCTTGGAGCCGCTGATGACGTAGTCGTCGCCATCGCGCCGTGCGCGGGTCTTGAGCGAAGACACGTCCGAGCCCGCACCTTGCTCGCTCACGCCGATGCTGCACACCACTTCGCCCGCAATGGCTGGGGCCAAAAATTCGCGTTTGAGTTCATCCGAGCCAAAACTGGCCAGCGCCGGTGTGGCCATGTTGGCCTGCACACCAATGCCCATGCCCACGCCCTGGGCCTTGACGTGGCCAATGGCCTCGGCGGCAGCCAGCGCGTAGCTGAAGTCCAGGCCCATGCCGCCATAGGCCTCGGGTTTGGTGATGCCCAAAAAGCCGAGCTGCCCCATCTTGCGAAACACCTCGTGCGCCGGAAAGATTTCGGCGGCTTCCCATTCGTCGACAAAGGGGTCGATTTCGGCGCTGATGAAACGGCGGATGCTGGCCATCAGTTCGTGGTGTTCGGGTGTGTAGATCATGTGCGGGGACTTTCAAAAACGGGGAACTGCAAACTGCATCGCGTGCGGGGTGCGGGCGGCGGCTTCGCGCACGGTGGCCAGCAAGAGCGACAGCACCTCGCGGGTCTGGCGCGGGTCGATGATGCCGTCGTCGAGCAAATGGCCGCTGGTGTAGAAAGCGCTGGCCTGGCTTTCAAACAGGGCCACGATTTCAGACTTTTGCGCTTGCAACCGGGCTTCGTCGACCGGCTTGCCGCTGCGCTCGGCCTGTTGGCGCGCCACGATGTCGAGTGTGGTGGCCGCCTGCTCGCCGCCCATCACGGCCGAATGGGCGTTGGGCCACGAAAAACAAAAGCGCGGGTGAAACGCGCGCCCACACATGCCGTAATTGCCCGCGCCAAACGAAGCGCCACAGTGCAGGGTGATGTGCGGCACCTGCGAGTTGCTCAGGGCCTGGATCATCTTGGCGCCGTGCTTGATCATGCCGGCCTCTTCCGAGGCGCGGCCCACGATGAAGCCAGTGGTGTTTTGCAAAAACACAATCGGCGTGCCCGACTGGTTGCACAGGTGAATGAACTGCGCCGCCTTGGTCGCGCCCGCCGGGTCGATGGGGCCGTTGTTGCTGATGAAGGCCACCGCATACCCGTCGATGCGGGCGTGGCCACACACGGTGGCGCTGCCGTAGTCGGGCTTGAAGTCGAGCCAGGCCGAGTCGTCCACCAGCCGGGCAATGACTTCGCGCATGTCGATGGGCTGGCGGTGTTCCAGCACCATCACGCCCGCCAGTTCGTCGGGCGACAGCCGGGGAGGGCGCGGCGCTTGCTTGGGCGGGGGCACGGCAGCACGCGGCCAGTCGATGGCGGCCAGCACCTCGCGGGCCAGGGCAATCGCGTGGGCGTCGTCTTGCGCCACGTATTCGGCCAGGCCGCTGACGGTGGCGTGCATGTCGGTGCCGCCCAGGGCCTCGTCGGTGGCGATCTCGCCCGTGGCGGCTTTCAGCAAAGGCGGCCCCGCCAAAAAGGCCTTGGCCTGGCCACGCACCATGATCACGTAATCCGACAGGCCGGGCATGTAGGCCCCGCCTGCGGTGGACGAGCCGTGCACCACCGTGAGCACCGGCAAGCCAGCGGCAGACAGGCGCGCCAGGTTGTAGAACATGCCGCCGCCCCGGATGAATTTCTCAACCCGGTACTTGCGCAAGTTCGATCCTGCCGACTCGACCAGGTGCACAAAAGGCAGCTTGTTTTGCAGCGCAATCTCTTGGCAGCGCATGAGCTTTTGGTTGCCCGCTTCGGTCAGGGCCCCGGCATCGATGCCCGAGTCGGTCACCACCACCATGCAGCGCACGCCACTGACCTGGCCAATGCCTGCCAGCTGCGAGCCGCCGGGCACGCAGCGTGACAAGTCCGGGTTGTCCATGCCGTAACCGGCCAGCGTGGCCAAAGGCAAAAACGGTGCGCCAGGGTCCAGCAACTGCGCCAGGCGCTCACGCGGCAGCAAAGCCCCGCGTTTGGCAAAACGCTCGGCCGATTTGGCCGAGGCGTCACTGGCGCGTTGCTCCAGCGCATGCCAGTCGGCAATCAGTTCGAGCATGCCTTGTCGTTGCGCGGCAAAGGCGTCCGACGTGGGCTGTATTTGGGTCTGAAAAGGGGTCATGTCCCGATTGCAGCGCAGCCGGGGCTCCGTGACCATGCGCAGGAAACCCGGTGTGCATAATGTGCACATGGTGCTTTCCCTATGGATCCTGCCCGATGATGTTTGTCTGCGAAAGCCGCGCCCCCGCCGCGACAGTCCCCAACAGTTTTTTGTAGGAGCCGCGCCCCCGCCGCGACAGTCCCCAACAATTTTTTTGTAGGAGCCGCGCCCCCGCCGCGACAGTCCCCAACAGTTTTTGTAGGAGCGACGCCCCCGCCGCGACAGTCCCCAGCAGTTTTTTGTAGGAGCGACGCCCCCGCCGCGACAGTCCCCAACAGTTTTTTTGTAGGAGCCGCGCCCCCGCCGCGACAGTCCCCAACAGTTTTTTGTAGGAGCGGCGCCCCCGCCGCGATAGTCCCCAGCAGTTTTTTGTAGGAGCGGCGCCCCCGCCGCGATAGTCCCCAACAGCCCTGAGCCACTTAGACAAGGTCAATTCATGAGCAGACACGCCAAGCCTTCCAACGAGTTGCTCGGCCAAGATTCCTCCGCCAAGACCGTGACGCCTTCCCGCACCGGCGCACAGAGCATCGAACGCGCCATGGGCCTGGTTAACCTCGTGGCCCGCCACCACGATCAGGGCATCAGTTTGCAGGCCTTGGTGAAACTCAGTGGCCTGGACCGAACCACTGCCTGGCGCATGCTGGGCAGCCTGCAAGGCACGGGTTTGGTTGAACGCGATGAAAGCTCCGGCCTCTACACCTTGGGGACGCAAGCTACAGCTTGGGGGGCGGCCAGCTTGGGACAGGCGGCCTGGGTCCGCCAATGCCAAAGTGCCATGAAAACCTTGGCCCGGCTGAGCGGCGATAACGTATTTTTAGTACTGCGCATGGGCGACTACAGCCACTGCCTGCACCTGGAGCAGGGCCAACACGCGGTGCCCTCGTTCCGCCAGACTGTTGGAGAAACGCGTCTGCTCGGCCTGGGTGTGGCCAGCATTGCCATGTTGGCGTTGCTGGACGATGCCGCCATTCAAGCCCACCATGCCCGCCACGCAGCGCAGTACGCACTCGAAGGTGTCGCTCAGGCTCAACTGCAGCGCTGGGTCCAATCCACGCGCCAACGCGGCCACGCCTACCGCAGCACCGCAGGCATTGCCGCAGTGGGCCTGCACTGGCATGTGGGCCAGACGGCGATGGCAGCCTTGTCGATCGGCGCTTCACGCAGCCGCTTGCCTCTGGGCCGAGCCGCTGAACTGTCCGTTCTGATGCGCAGCCATTTTCCCCTGCTGCCTCTCCCCCTGTAGGAGCGGCGCCCTCGCCGCGATCAAGCCCCGCACACCACCACCCATCGCACCGAGGGCGGTGCTCCCACAGGGGACCGCGATAGCGCCCCGCAGACCACCCCCACCGCCCAGGCCGCGTTGCTCTCCCCCCTGTAGGAGCGGCGCCCCCGCCGCGATCAAGCCCCGCACACCACCACCACCCATCGCACCGAGGGCGGTGCTCCCACAGGGGACAGCGATAGCGCCCGCAGACCACCCCCCATCGCCCAGTCAGCGTTGCTCTTCCCCCTGTAGGAGCGGCGCCCTCGCCGCGATAAAGCCCCGCAGACCACCACCCCCCATCGCACCAAGGGCGGTGCTCCCACAGGGGGCAGGGAACGGCCCCCACCCCTCAAATCCCCAAATTCATTAAACCCAATCTGATTCATCACGCACCCAGCTGCGCCTGTTTCAAATTCTCAAATTCATCACAATCCCTGCCGGTTTGCCTTGAATCGCAAATTGTGAGTTCTTAAATGTGCTGTATTTTACAAATAAATACACCAAAACCAACAGAATATTCCAATTGGCTAGTGGCGTTTTGTGGACTTATTGGGTACTATGTTTTACAAATTCGCCGTCATTTTTTGAGCCAAAAAGCACCCCTATTTCCATGATTTCGAAACCCCTTGCCCCTTTGTCTCAGATCGCTTTGGCTTTGACTTCCTGGCCACTTGCTTGGCGCGCGTGCGCGGGGCGTGTTGCTCGGGCGCTGGCCGCCGGGGTTTCGGTGATGGTGCTGGGCCTGGCCGGGGCGCAGGCGCAAACGGCCATCGAGACCAGCCAAGCCGGAGCCAACGCGCGCATCGACGTCTTGGGCTCGCCCTTTACCCCCCCGCCGGGCACGGCCGCCAGCCAAAGCCGCATCTTGGTCTACCGCGCCAGTGACAGCGCAGGCCTCAAAGGCGCCACGGGCGTGTTTGTCAATGGCCAGTACCACACCTCCTTGGTTGCCGGTGGCTACAGCCAGCTGTGCACCGAGCCCGGGGCGGTGGAGATTGGTGCTCGCCAAGTGCGTGTGGGCCGCACGGCCAAAGACAACTACGACAGCTTGACCGCCACGCGCTTGCTGGCCGCGCAAAGCCAGTACTTTGCCGTCTACGAGGACGCGGGTCGCCCCGTGCTCAAGCCCGTGCCTGCGGCCCAGGCGCTGCAAGAGATGGCCAGTGTGCGCTTGCAAATGCACACCGTCTCGCGCGTGACCAAGGCCCAGGACTGCCTCTCGGCACCCGCTTCCGCACCCGCCCCTGTGGCCGCTCCCGTCATGGTGCCCGCCATGCCCCAGCAGTTTGCCTTGTCGGGCGATGCCTTGTTTGCCTTTGGCCGCTCCGATGCGGCGGGCATGACCAGCCAAGGCTTGGCCGTGATTGACCAACTGGTCTCGCGCATTCGCAGCGACTACACCTACATCAACCACATCCACGTCATTGGCCACGCCGACCCGCTGGGCTCGCCTGCGGGCAACCAGCGTTTGTCCGCTGAGCGGGCCGACACGGTGCGCCGCTACATCGAGCGCGTCAGCCAGATCTCCGCGCGCATCACCTCCGAGGGACGGGGCTCGCGCCAGTTGGTCGAGCGCTCGTGCGGCTCGGTCGCCTCGGCCAGCGCCATCGCCTGCAACCAGCCCAACCGCCGCGTGGTGGTCGAGGTGGTGGGCCAGCGCCGCGTGGACGGTGGGGGGCAAATAAGCCCCTCCACACCCCGCTGATCTGCTGATTCACCTCCAGATTCACCCCCCAGCTTCATTCCCCAGATTCATCCCTGAATTCCCACCCCGAATTCACACCCCAATTCACTGAGAGCACACACCATGGCCAAGCAATTCAAAGTCCTCGTCAACACCGGCAACGCACAAAGCAACCAGGTCCTGGACGTCACACAAGGGCAAGGCGCCAAAGGCCAGCCCCTGCGCATTGCGGCCAAAGCCGGTGCCAAGTACCAGCTGCAAGAGCTCGACAAGAACAAAGAAGCCGCCCCCGAATACGTCAAAGTCAAGCGTGTGGGCAAGAACCTGCACATCTTGCTAGAAAACAGCACCGAAGCGGACATCATCATCGAGGACTACTACGAGGTCATGCCCGAGGGCTACAACGGCGTGGTGGGCCAAGCAGAAAACGGCAACTTCTACGAATACATCCCGGAAGACCCGGACGTCAAAGGCCTGATCCCGCAGCTGGCCGACGGGGGCCAAACGGTCAGCGTGGCGCTGGGTGGTGCTGAAGTCGTGGGCTCGGGCGCTGCCGTGGGTGTGCTGGCCTTTAACCCCTTGCTGGCCGCTTTGGGGCTGGCGGGCGCGGGCGCAGCCGCCGCTGCTGCCGGTGGCACCACCGCCACCACCTCCAACACCACCATTGGCAGCGTCACCGACAACGCGGGCAACCCGGGCAACGGCACCGAGTCGCTCGCCAACGGGGCCAGCACCAACGACAAGACCCCCACGCTGACGGGCCAAGCGCCTGCGGGCACGGTCATCACCATCAAAGACGGCGGCGTTGTCATTGGTTCTGCCACGGCCGATGCCAACGGCAACTGGTCCTTCACCCCGCCTGCCGACTTGTCCGAGGGCAAGCACAGCTTCACCGCCGAGTCCACCACCAACGGCGTTGCCAACGTCAGCCCGGCCTTTGAGATCACGGTGGACACCATCGCCCCCCAGATCGCCATCGCCACCGACAAGATTGCCCTGGGCAGCGCCGAGACCGCTGCGATCACCTTCACGCTCAGCGAAGCCAGCGCTGACTTTGTGGCCGGTGACATCACCACCACGGGCGGCACCTTGAGCGCCCTGGTCAAGAGCGCGGCCAACCCGCTGGTCTACACCGCCACCTTCACGCCCACGGCGGGCGCCACCAGCGCCAAGATCAGCGTGGGCAGCAACCAATTGACTGACGCTGCGGGCAATGCCAACCAAGACGGCGCGGACGCCAACAACAGCGTGGCCCTGAGCCTGGGCTCGGCCCAGGCCAAAGCGGCTGTGGCGCTGGACCCCATCAGCGGCGACAACCTGATCAGCGCCGCCGAGGGCGCCCAAGCCAGCCTCACCCTGACGGGCCGCGTCAGCGGCGCCTTCACGCCCGGCGACATCGTCACCATCCGCGTGGGCACCCAGACCTTCACCACCATCGTGGCGGCCAACGGCAGCTACAGCCAAGTGGTCCCCATGACCGAGCTCAAGGCCGATGCCGACAAAAAAGTCGAGGTCAGCGTGGCCGTCAAAGACCCCGCCACCGGCCAAGTCAGCACGGTGGACAACAGCCAGACCTACACGGTGGAGGGCGCTGCAGGCACGGGCACATCCTTGGTGGTGGACCCCGTCACGGCCGACAACCTCATCACCCCCGCCGAGGCCAGCGTGGCCAACACCGCCGTCACTGGCCGCGTCTCGGGCGTGTTTGCCGCAGGCGACACCGTCACCCTGACCGTCAACGACAAGCCCTTTGTGGGCACCGTCAACGCCCAAGGCCTCTTCAGCATCAACGTGCCCACCACCGACTTGGTCGCTGACCGCGACACCAAAGTCGAGGCCAGCGTGTCCGCCACCACCCCCACCGGCAAAGTCACCGCCAGCGCGGTGCAAGACTACGCCTTGAGCAACCAAGGCGGCACGGGCGCAGCCATTGGCGGCACCAGCACCGGCACCGCCATCGAAGACAGCAGCGCCCAAGCGGCGGGCACGCTCACCGTCACCGGTGCGGCCAACAGCGCCAACAACGTGCTCAAGGCCCCCACCAGCTTGGCCGGCCAGTATGGCAACTTCACCCTGGACACCACCACCGGCGCTTGGACCTACACGCTGGACAACGGCAAAGCGGCCACGCAAGCGCTCACCGCTGGCCAGCAAGTGAGCGACAAACTCAGCGTCACCAGCCAAGACGGCAGCGCATCCAAAGACATCGTCATCGCCATCACCGGCGTCAACGACAAAGCCCTCATCACCGGCCAGACCACGGGCGGCGTGACCGAAGACGCCCCTGCCACCACCACCAGCGGCACCCTCACCGTGACGGATGTGGACACCGGCCAAGCCGCCTTGCAAACGCCAGCCAGCCTGGCGGGCACTTATGGCAACTTCACGCTCAACACCACCACCGGCGCTTGGGTCTACACGCTGGACAACAGCAAAGCGGCCACGCAGGCCCTGACCCAAGGCCAACAAGTCACCGACAAACTCACCGTCACCAGCCAAGACGGCAGCACCACACAAGACATTGTGGTCACCGTCACCGGCGCGGCCGAGGGCGCTGTCAGTGGCACCGTCATTGGTGGCACCAACACCGGCGCCGTGATCGAAGACAGCACCTCGCAGGTTGCAGGCGTCTTGGTGGTCACCGGCGCTGCCAACAGCGCCGACAACGTGCTGCAAACGCCCACCAGCTTGGCGGGTACTTACGGCACCTTCACGCTCAACGCCACCACAGGCGCTTGGAGCTACACCCTGGACAACAGCAAAGCGGCCACACAGGCCCTGAACGCAGGCCAGCAAGTCACCGACAAACTCACCGTGGCCAGCAAAGATGGCAGCGTGGCCAAAGACCTCTTGGTCACCGTCACCGGCACCAACGACGGCGCAGCCATTGCGGGCACCAGCACCGGCACCGTCACCGAAGACGCTCCTGCCACCACCGCCAGCGGCACCCTCACCGTGAGCGATGTGGACACCGGCCAAGCCTTCTTGAGCACGCCCACCACCGCCAGCCTGACCGGCACGTACGGCAACTTCACGCTCAACAGCGTCACCGGCGCCTGGACCTACACGCTGGACAACAGCAAAGCGGCCACGCAAGCGCTGGCGGCTGGCCAGCAAGTCAGTGACAAACTCACCGTCACCAGCAAAGACGGCAGCGCATCCAAAGACATCGTCATCGCCATCACCGGCGTCAACGACAAAGCCCTCATCACCGGCCAGAGCACCGGCAGCGTCACCGAAGACGCCCCTGCCACCACCGCCAGCGGCACGCTCACCGTGGCCGATGTGGACACCGGCGAAGCCCTGCTGCAAACCCCCACCAACGCCAGCTTGGCTGGCACTTACGGCAACTTCACGCTCAACACCGCCACCGGCGTTTGGCTCTACACCCTGGACAACAGCAAGCCGACCACCCAAGCCCTGGCTGCAGGCCAGCAAGTCAGCGACCAACTCACCGTGAGCAGCAAAGACGGCACGGCCTCGCAGCTGATCACCGTCACCGTCACCGGCGCAGCCGATGGCAACGCCACCGCCATCACCGGCACCAACACCGGCACCGCCATCGAAGACAGCACCGCCCAAGCCTCGGGCACGCTCAGCGTCACCGGCGCTGCCAACAGCGCCGACAACGTGCTGCAAGCGCCCACCAGCTTGGCTGGCACTTACGGCAACTTCACACTCAACACCACCACCGGTGCCTGGACCTACACGCTGGACAACAGCAAAGCGGCCACGCAAGCGCTGACACAAGGCCAGCAAGTCACCGACAAGCTCACCGTCACCAGCAAAGACGGCAACGCCATCAAAGAAATCTTGGTCACCGTCAGCGGCGTCAACGATGCGGCCGTCATCAGCGGCCAAGCCACGGGCAGCGTGACCGAAGACTCGGCCGCACAAACCACCGCCAGCGGCACCCTCGCCGTGACGGATGTGGACACCGGCCAAGCCTTCTTGAGCACGCCCACCACCGCCAGTTTGGCCGGCACGTATGGCAACTTCACGCTCAACACCGCCACCGGCACCTGGACCTACACGCTGGACAACAGCAAACCGGCCACCCAAGCCCTGGCCCAAGGCCAGCAAGTCACCGACACCTTGCGCGTGACCAGCCAAGACGGCAGCGCCACACAAGACATTGTGGTCACCGTCAACGGCGTCAACGAAACCGTGGCCAAACCCACCACCATCAGCGAAGTCACCGACAACGCTGGTAACCCCGGCGGGGCCACACAAAGCGTGCCCAATGGTGCCAGCACCAACGACACCACCCCCAGCTTCAAAGGCACCGGCACGCCCGGCGAAGTCGTCACCCTCAAAGACGGCGACAAAATTGTGGGCTCCACCACCGTCAACCCCGACGGCACTTGGAACTTCACCGCGCCTGAACAAGCCACTGGCCCGCACAGCTACACCGCCAGCACCCCGTCGGGCGGCAGCACCGCGCCGTTCACCGTGACCGTGGACACCGCGCCGCCCACCATCGCCATCAGCGTGGACAAAGCCAACATCGGCAGCGCCGACACGGCCAGCGTCACCTTCACCCTGTCTGAGGCCAGCGCCGACTTCATCAAAGACGACATCACCGTCACCGGCGGCAGCTTGGGGCCACTGGTCCAAAGCGCCACCAACCCGCTGGTCTACACCGCAGTGTTCACACCCACAGCCGGAGCCACCCCAGGCTCCAGTGGCACCGTGCGGGTCGACAGCAACAAATTCACCGATGCCGCAGGCAACGCCAACGCAGACGGAGCAGACGCCAACAACAGCGTCAGCGTCACCGTGGTCGCGGGCAAACCCACCGCCATCAGCGAAGTCACCGACAACGCAGGCAACCCCGGCGGGGCCACAGCTGTGGTGCCCAATGGCGGCAGCACCAACGACACCACCCCCAGCTTCAAAGGCACAGGCACGCCCGGCGAAGTCGTCACCATCAAAGACGGCGACAAGATTGTGGGCTCCACCACCGTCAACCCCGACGGCACTTGGAGCTTCACCGCGCCTGAGCAGGCCACTGGCCCGCACAGCTACACCGCCAGCACCCCGTCGGGCGGCACCACCGCACCGTTCACCGTGACCGTGGACACTGCGCCGCCCACCATCACGGTCGCCATCGACAAAACCAGCATCGGCAGCGACGAGATGGCCCAGCTCACCTTCACCTTGAGTGAAGCCAGCAGCGACTTCAGCAACAGCGACATCACCGTCACCGGCGGCAAACTGGGCACCTTGGTCCAAAGCAGCACCAACCCGCTGGTCTACACCGCCGTCTTCACCCCCGACGGCAGCGCAGCGGCGGGCACCGTGCGGGTCGACAGCAACACATTCAGCGACGCCGCAGGCAACTTCAACCAAGACGGCGCCGACACCAACAACGCCGTGGGCCTGAACATCACCGCCTCGCCAGGCAACGCGGCCATCACACTGGCCCCCATCACCGGTGACAACCTGATTACCGCCGCCGAAGGCAGCACCCTGGTCAACGTCACCCTCACTGGCAAAGTCACCGGCGCGTTCACGGCAGGCGACGTGGTCACCATTCGTGTGTACGACCAAATGCTCACCACCACCGTGGACGCCTCTGGCAACTACAGCCAAGTGGTCAGCATGGCCGCCCTCAAAGCCGACGCAGACACCCAAGTGGACGTGTCGGTCGCCGCCAAAGACCCATCCTCTGGCCAAACCAGCACCGCCAGCAACAAGCAAAACTACACGGTCGAGACCAACCCCAACAGCGGCACCGCCCTGGTCATCGACCCCGTCACGGCCGACAACATCGTCAACCTGGCCGAATCCAAAGCCACCGACACCACCGTCACCGGCAAAGTCACGGGCGTGTTCGCTGCGGGCGACAAAGTCACCCTCACCGTCAACGGCAACCCCTACAGCGCCAACGTCAACGCCGATGGCAGCTTCAGCATCCCCGTCAAAACGCTGGACTTGCTGGCCGACAAAGACACCCAAATCGACGGCATTGTCAGCGTCAACGGCGGCGCGATCTACAGCGCCCAGCAAAACTACGCCGTCGACACCACGCCGCCTGCAGGCACGGTCACGCTCAACCCGCTCACACCCGACAACCTGATTGACGCTCAAGAAGCGGGTCAAACCACCTTGCCCGTCACCGGCAAAGTCACCGGCGACTTCAAAGTGGGCGACAAAGTCACCGTCACCGTCGACGGCAAGCCCTACAGCGGCACCGTGGACGCCCAAGGCAACTTCAGCATCCCCGTGCCCACAGCGGCCCTGATTGCCGACACGGACACGAAGTACGAAGTCACTGTGGCTCTGACGGACGGCGCAGGCAACACCGGCACGGCATCAGGTGCCAACGACTACAACAGCAACGTGGCACCGCCCGCCAACAACGTGGCCATCAGCTTGAACCCGGTCACGGGCGACAACATCATCACCGTGGCCGAGGGCCAAGCCGACAGCATCACGCTCTCGGGCAAAGTCTCGGGCGCCTTCACCGCAGGGGACGTGGTCACCCTCCGCGTGCACGACCAGATTCTCTCTACCACCGTGGACGCGGTGGGCAACTACAGCCAAATCGTCAGCATGGCCGCCCTCAAGGCCGACCCGGACACCCAAGCCGAAGTCAGTGTGGCGGCCAAAGACCCCGTCTCGGGCAAGATCAACACCGTGGGCACCAGCCAGGACTACACGGTGGAGACCGATGGCAGTGGGGGCACCAGTGGCAAAACCGTGGCGATGTACATCGACCCGGTCACCTCTGACAACGTGATCAACGCCAGCGAAGCCAAGGCCACCGACACCGCCATCACTGGCCGCGTCACAGGCGTGTTCACGCCAGGCGACCAAGTCATCCTCAGCGTCAACGGCAAGCCCTACAGCGGCGCTGTCAACGCCCAAGGTGCCTTCAGCATCAACGTGCCCACGGCCGAACTGCTGGCCGACTACGACACCCAAATCGAAGGCCGCATCACCACCAGCGCAGGCACGGCCAACGCGGTGCAAAACTACGCCCTGAGCGACAGCAACACCAACGGCGCCAACACCGCCATTGGCGGCACCAGCAGCGGCGCGGCCATCGAAGACAGCACAACCCAAGCCTCGGGCAGCCTCAGCGTCACCGGTGCTGCCAACAGCGCCGACAACGTGCTGCAAGCGCCCACCAGCTTGGCAGGTACTTACGGCAACTTCACGCTCAACCCCTCCACCGGTGCGTGGAGCTACACGCTGGACAACAGCAAAGCGGCCACGCAAGCGCTGACACAAGGCCAGCAAGTGAGCGACAAACTCACCGTCACCAGCAAAGACGGCCTGGTCAGCAAAGACATCACCATCGCCATCACCGGCACCAACGACACCGCCGCCATCACCGGCAGCAAAACCGGCAGCGTCACCGAAGACGCTGCACAAAACACCGCCACCGGCACCCTCACGGTGTCTGACGTGGACACCGGCGAAGCCCTGCTGCAAACCCCCACCACCGCCAGCTTGGCTGGCCAGTATGGCAACTTCACGCTCAACACCGCCACCGGCGTTTGGGTGTACACCCTGGACAACAGCAAGCCAGCCACACAAGCTTTGGCTGCAGGCCAGCAAGTCACCGACAAACTCACCGTCATCAGCAAAGACGGCAGCGCCACACAAGACATCGTCGTCACCGTCACCGGCGCAGCCGATGCCAGCACCACCGTCATCAGCGGCACCAACACCGGCACCGCCATCGAAGACAGCACCGCGCAAGCCTCGGGCACGCTCAGCGTCACCGGCTCTGCCAACAGCGCCGACAACGTGCTGCAAGCGCCTGCCAGCTTGGCCGGTACTTACGGCAACTTCACGCTCAACACCACCACGGGTGCCTGGACCTACACGCTGGACAACAGCAAAGCGGCCACACAAGCGTTGACACAAGGCCAGCAAGTCAGTGACAAACTCACCGTCACCAGCAAAGACGCCTCGGCCATCAAGGAAATCATCGTCACCGTCACCGGTGTCAACGATGCCGCTGCCATCACCGGCACCAAAACCGGCTCGGTCACCGAAGACCAACTGGTCACCACCGCCTCTGGCGTTTTGACAGTCAGCGATGTGGACACCGGCGAAGCCCTGTTGGCCACGCCCAACAGCGCCACATTGGCAGGCACCTACGGCAACTTCACGCTCAACACCGCCACCGGCACCTGGGTCTACACCCTGGACAACAGCAAAGCGGCCACCCAAGCGCTCATCAGCGGCCAGCAAGTGCAAGACAAGCTCACTGTCAGCAGCAAAGACGGCACGGCCAGCCAAGAGATCGTGGTCACCGTCAATGGCGTCAACGAAACCGACACCACCAACGGCAAAGCTGCCATCACGCTGGCTCCCATCACCGGTGACAACCTCATCAGCGCCACCGAAGGCAGCACCCTGGTTAACGTCACGCTCACTGGCAAAGTCACCGGCGCGTTCTCAGCAGGCGACGTCGTCACCATCCGTGTGTACGACCAAGTGCTCACCACCACCGTGGACGCCGCAGGCAACTACAGCCAAGTGGTCAGCATGGCCGCGCTCAAAGCCGACAGCGACACCCAAGTCGAAGTGTCGGTTGCAGCCAAAGACCCTGTTTCGGGCCAAACCAGCACCGCCACCAACAACCAAAACTACACCGTCGAGCCCACCAGCGGCACAGGCACGGCGCTCTACATCGACCCGGTCACGGCTGACAACATCGTCAACCTGGCCGAGTCGGGCGCGGTCAGCATCCCCGTCACCGGCCGCGTGACGGGCAAGTTCAGTGCAGGCGATGTGGTCACCCTCATCGTCAATGACCAGAAGTTCTCGGGCACTGTGGACGCCAACGGCAACTACAGCATCCCCGTCAAGACCCTGGACCTGCTGGCGGACAAAGACACCCAAGTCGAGGCCAGCGTGAGCGTCTCGGGGGCCAACTACAGTGCCCAGCAAAACTACGCCGTCGACACCACACCGCCCACAGGCACGGTCACGCTCAACCCGCTCACGCCCGACAACCTGATCGACGCCTTCGAGGCGGGCCAGGCCACCTTGCCCGTCACCGGCAAAGTCACGGGCGACTTCAAGCCGGGCGACAAAGTCACCGTCACCGTCGACGGCAAGCCCTACAGCGGCACCGTGGACGCCCAAGGCAACTTCAGCATCCCCGTGCCCACATCGGCCCTGATTGCCGACACGGACACGAAGTACGAAGTCACCGTCGCTCTGACCGACGGCGCAGGCAACACCGGCACGGCATCAGGCGTCAACGACTACAACAGCGCGGTGCTGCCGCCTGCCAACAACGTGGCCATCAGCTTGAACCCGGTCACCGGCGACAACATCGTCACCGTGGCAGAAAGCCAGGCCGACAGCGTCACGCTCTCGGGCAAAGTCTCGGGCGCGTTCACCGCAGGTGATGTGGTCACCATCCGTGTGCACGACCAAGTCTTGTCCACCACGGTGGACGCGGCAGGCAACTACAGCCAAATCGTCAGCATGGCGGCCATCCGCGCTGACATCGACACGAAGGCCGAAGTCAGCGTCGCGGCCAAAGACCCCGTCTCGGGCAAAGTCAACACCGTGGGCACCTACCAGGACTACACCGTGGAGACCGATGGCACCGGTGGCAAGCCAGACACCGTGGGCAAAACGGTGGCCTTGTTCATCGACCCGGTCACCGCTGACAACCTGATCAACGCCACCGAGGCACAAAACGCCAACACCCCCATCACCGGACGCGTCACGGGCAAGTTCGCTGCAGGCGACGAAGTCACGCTCACCGTCAACGACAAGCCCTTCAAAGGCACGGTCAACGCCCAAGGTGTCTTCAGCATCTTGGTGCCCACGGCCGACCTGGTCGCCGACCGCGACACACAAGTTGAAGGCAGCGTGACCACCAGCGCAGGCACGGCCAACGCGGTGCAAAACTACGCCCTGGGTGAGGGCGCAGGCCCCAACCCGGTCAAGCCCGCCATCACCGAAGTCACCGACAACGTGGGCAACCCGAACAATGGCACGGTGCCCCTGACCAATGGCGGCGACACCAACGACACCACGCCCACCTTCAAAGGCACAGGCACGCCCGGCGAAGTCGTCACCATCAAAGACGGCGACAAGGTGGTGGGCTCCACCACCGTCAACCCCGACGGCTCCTGGAGCTTCACTGCGCCTGAGCAAGCCACCGGCCCGCACAGCTACACCGCCAGCACGCCAAGCGGCGGCACCAGCGAGCCGTTCGCATTCAAGATCGACACCACACCGCCCACCATCAAGGTGGACATCGACAAAACCACCCTCAACACCGACGAAACCAGCACCGTGACCTTCACCCTGAGTGAAGCCAGCACGGACTTTGTCAATGGCGACATCGCCGTCACCGGCGGCACCCTGAGCCCGCTGGTCCAAAGCAGCACCAACCCGCTGGTCTACACCGCCACCTTCACGCCCGCCAGTGGTGCCACCGCAGGCACCGTCAAGGTCGACAGCAACAAGTTCAGCGACGCCGCAGGCAACTTCAACCAAGACGGCGCGGAAGCGGACAACAGCGACAGCGTGGCCATCACCACCGGCGCAGGCAAAGCCGCCATCACCTTGGCCCCCATCACCGGTGACAACCTGATCACCGCCACCGAAGGCAGCACGCTCACCAACGTCACCCTGACTGGCAAAGTCACGGGCGCGTTCAGCGCAGGCGACGTGGTCACGATCCGCGTGTTCGACCAAGTGCTCACCACCACCGTGGACGCTGCAGGCAACTACAGCCAAGTGGTCAGCATGGCCGCGCTCAAAGCCGACAGCGACACGCAAGTCGAAGTGTCGGTCGCCGCCAAAGATCCGTCATCGGGCCAGATCAGCAACGCCAGCAACAACCAAAACTACACGGTCGAGCCCACCACCGGCACGGGCACGGCCCTGTTCATCGACCCGGTCACCTCTGACAACATCGTCAACTTGGCCGAGTCGGGTGCGGTCAGCATCCCTGTCACCGGCAAAGTGACTGGCAAGTTCAGTGCAGGCGACGTGGTCACCCTCATCGTCAACGACCAGAAGTTCTCGGGCACTGTGGACGCCAACGGTGCCTACAGCATCCCCGTCAAAACCCTGGACCTGCTGGCGGACAAAGACACCCAAGTCGAAGGCAGCGTCACCATCGCAGGCGGCGTGTCCTTCACGGCCCAGCAAAACTACGCCGTGGACACCACACCGCCCACAGGCACAGTCACGCTCAACCCGCTCACGCCCGACAACCTGATCGACGCCGCTGAGGCGGGTCTTGCCACCTTGCCCGTGACGGGCAAAGTCACGGGCGACTTCAAGCCGGGCGACAAAGTCACCGTCACCGTGGACGGCAAGCCTTACAGCGGCACCGTGGACGCCCAGGGCAACTTCAGCATCCCCGTGCCCACATCGGCCCTGATTGCCGACACGGACACGAAGTACGAAGTCACTGTGGCCCTCACGGACGGTGCGGGCAACACCGGCACCGCCTCGGGTGCCAACGACTACAACAGCAACGTGGCACCGCCCGCCAACAACGTGGCCATCAGCTTGAACCCGGTCACGGGCGACAACATCGTCACCGTGGCAGAAAGCCAAGCCGACAGCGTCACGCTCTCGGGCAAAGTCTCGGGCGCGTTCACGGCAGGTGACGTGGTCACCATCCGTGTGTTCGACCAAGTCTTGTCCACCACGGTGGACGCTGCGGGCAACTACAGCCAAGTGGTCAGCATGGCCGCCATCAAGGCCGACATCGACACCAAGGCCGAAGTCAGCGTCGCGGCCAAAGACCCCGTCTCGGGCAAAGTCAACACCGTGGGCACCTACCAGGACTACACCGTGGAGACCGATGGCACCGGTGGCAAGCCAGACACTGTGGGCAAAACGGTGGCCTTGTTCATTGACCCGGTCACGGCTGACAACCTGATCAACGCCACCGAAGCACAAAACGCCAACACCCCCATCACCGGCAAAGTGACAGGCAAGTTCGCTGCAGGCGACGAAGTCACGCTCACCCTCAACGACAAGCCGTTCAAAGGCAGTGTCAATGCCCAAGGTGTCTTCAGCATCTTGGTGCCCACGGCCGACCTGGTCGCCGACCGCGACACACAAGTTGAGGGCAGCGTGACCACCAGCGCAGGCACGGCCAATGCGGTGCAAAACTACGCGCTGGGCCAAGATGCGGCCGCCAACACCGCCATTGGTGGCGTGACCAGCGGCTCGGCCCTTGAAGACAGCAGCACCCTGGCCTCGGGCACGCTCACGGTGACAGGTGCAGCCAACAGCGCCGACAACGTGCTGCAAACACCCACCAGCTTGGCCGGCACGTACGGCAACTTCACGCTCAACAGCGTCACAGGGGCCTGGACTTACACGCTGGACAACAGCAAAGCGGCCACACAAGCGTTGACGGATGGCCAAAATGTCAGTGACAAACTCACCGTCACCAGCAAAGACGGCCTGGTCAGCAAAGACATCGGCATCACCATCACCGGCGTGAACGACACCGCCGTCATCACCGGCACCACCACCGGCAACGTCACCGAAGACGCCAGCGTCAACATCGCCAGTGGCACCCTCACGGTGACCGACGTGGACACTGGCGAAGCCTTGCTCAAAACGCCCACCAGCGCCACGCTGGCCGGCACTTACGGCAACTTCACCCTGAACACCGCCACCGGTGCCTGGACTTACACGCTGGACAACAGCAAACCCGCCACCCAAGCCCTGGCCAACGGCGACAAAGTCACCGACAAACTCACCGTCACCAGCAAAGACGGCACCGCCAGCCAAGACATTGTGGTCACCGTCAACGGCGTCAACGAAGCCGACACCCCCAACGGCAAAGCCGCCATCACGCTGGCCCCCATCACCGGTGACAACCTGATTACCGCCACCGAAGGCAGCACCCTGGCCAACGTCACCCTCACTGGCAAAGTCACGGGCGCGTTCAGCGCTGGCGATGTCGTCACCATCCGTGTGTACGACCAAGTGCTCACCACCACCGTGGACGCCGCAGGCAACTACAGCCAAGTGGTCAGCATGGCCGCGCTCAAAGCCGACTCGGACACCCAAGTCGAAGTGTCTGTTGCAGCCAAAGATCCGTCATCGGGCCAGATCAGCACAGCCACCAACAACCAAAACTACACGGTCGAGCCCACCACCGGCACGGGCACGGCCCTGTTCATCGACCCCGTCACCTCTGACAACATCGTCAACCTGGCCGAGTCGGGCGCGCTCAGCATCCCTGTCACCGGCCGCGTGACAGGCAAGTTCAGTGCAGGCGATGTGGTCACCCTCATCGTCAACGACCAGAAGTTCTCGGGCACTGTGGACGCCAATGGTGCCTACAGCATCCCCGTCAAAACCCTGGACCTGCTGGCGGACAAAGACACCCAAGTCGAGGGCAGCGTGAGCGTCTCGGGGGCCAACTACAGCGCCCAGCAAAACTACGCCGTCGACACCACGCCGCCCACAGGCACGGTCACGCTCAACCCGCTCACCCCTGACAACCTGATCGACGCTCAAGAAGCGGGCCAAGCCACCTTGCCCGTCACCGGCAAAGTGACGGGCGACTTCAAAGCGGGCGACAAAGTCACGGTCACCGTCAACGGCAACCCCTACACCGGCACGGTGGATGCGCAGGGTAACTTCAGCGTCAACGTGCCCACGGCCGAGCTCATTGCCGACCCGGACACGAAGTACGAAGTCACTGTGGCCCTCACGGACGGCTCGGGCAACCCCGGCACGGCATCAGGCGTCAACGACTACAACAGCAACGTGGCACCGCCCGCAGGCAACGTGGCCATCACCTTGGAGCCCGTCACCGGTGACAACGTCATCACCCTGGCCGAAGGCAGTACCGCCACCACCACGCTCAGCGGCAAAGTGACTGGCGCGTTCAGCGCAGGTGATGTCGTCACCTTCTTTGTCAACGACAAAACCTTCACCACCACCGTGGCTGCCGATGGCAGCTACAGCTTGGGCGTCGCCACAGCCGAGCTCAAGGCCGACTTTGACACCAAGGTCGAAGTGCGAGTGGCCGCCAAGGACCCCATCAGCGGCAAAACCCAATGGGCAGGCAACGCGCAGGACTACACGGTAGAGACCGACACGGTCCTCAAGACCGTGGCCCTGTCCATCGACAAAGTCACCGCTGACAACATCGTCAACCTGGCCGAATCGGCCAACACCAACACCCTGATTGCAGGCAAAGTGAGCGGCGTGTTCGCAACAGGCGACAAAGTCACCCTCAGCATCAACACCGTCGACTACACCGCCACCGTGCAAGCGGACGGCAGCTATACCGCGAGCGTCAAAACAGCCGACCTGCTGGCCGACAGCGACACACAAATCCAAGGCTCCGTCACCACCAGCGCCGGTGTGGCCAAGGCCATCCAGAACTACGGCGTGGACACCACACCGCCCGTGGCCAGCGTCGTCATCGACCCGCTGACCCCCGACAACATGATCGACGCCTTGGAGGCGGGCCAGCAAACCCTGCCCGTCACCGGCAAAGTCACGGGCGAATTCAAGCCTGGCGACAAAGTCACCGTCATGGTGAATGGCAACCCCTACAGCGGCACCATCAAGCCCGATGGCAGCTTCAGCGTCAACGTGCCCACCACCGAGCTCATTGCCGATCCGGACACCAAGTTCGAAGTCACCGTCACCGTCACCGACAACTCGGGCAACACGGCTGACGTCAAAGGCGACAAAGACTACGGCTCGGCCGTCAGCCCAGCAGATGCCAAAGTGGCCATCACCCTGGAGCCCATCACGGGCGACAACATCGTCACCGTGGCCGAAGGCGCACAAAGCAGCGTCACCCTCAGCGGCAAAGTCACCGGCGCGTTCACGGCAGGCGACGTGGTCACCCTCCGTGTGCACGACCAAGTGCTCACCACCACCGTGGACGCGGCAGGCAACTACAGCCAGGCCGTCAGCATGGCCGCCATCAAGGCCGACCCCGACACCCAGGCCGAGGTGAGCGTGGCCGCCAAAGACCCCGTCACTGGCAAAGTCAACACCGTGGGCACCGCGCAGGACTACACCGTAGAGACCGACGCCACCGCCGGCAAGACCGTGGCCCTGTCCATCAACACCGTCACCGCTGACAACATCGTCAACCTGGCCGAATCGACGGCCGCCGAGACCACCGTCACCGGCAAAGTCACCGGCGTTTACGCCGCAGGCGACACTGTCACCTTCACCGTCAACAAAAAGCCCTTCACCGGCACGGTGAGCGCAGACGGCAGCTACAGCGTCAAAGTGGCCACGGCCGAGCTGATCGCCGACAGCGACACGCAAATCGAGGGCACTGTCACCACCAGCGCCGGTGTGGCCAAGGCCATCCAGAACTACGGCGTGGACACCACCGACCCCGTGGTCAAGCTCAGCGTGGACACCGTCACCGCCGACAACTTCCTGTCCGCTCAAGAAGCGGGCCAGGCCCAGACCGCCATCACTGGCCAAGCCACAGGCGAATTCCGCGCCGGTGACGTGGTCACCCTCACGCTCAAAGACAGCAACAACAACGTCAAAACCTACAGCGCCGCCGTGAACGCCGCAGGGGCTTACAGCATCCAGGTGCCCAGCGCCGACCTCGTCTCGGACGCCGACACCCTGATCGAGGCCAGCATCGTGGCCACCGACGGTGCGGGCAACAGCGCTACCGCCTTGGCCCAGCGCGACTACAACAGCGCCGTCACCCCCGCAGACGCCAAAGTGGCCATCACCTTGGCGCCCATCACCGGCGACAACATCGTCTCCGTGGCCGAAGGGGGCCAAGCCAACACCACGCTCAGCGGCAAAGTCAGTGGCGCCTTCAGCGCAGGTGACGTGGTCAGCGTGTACCTCAACGACAAGACCTTCACCACCACCGTGGCCGCTGACGGCAGCTACAGCCTGAGCGTTGCCACCGCCGAGCTCAAGGCCGACAAAGACACCGTGGCCGAAGTCTCGGTGGCGGCCAAGGACCCGGCCACCGGCAAAATCAACGTGGCGGGCAACAGCCAGG
>NZ_CXON01000016.1:0-110669 GCF_001269405.1 Limnohabitans sp. 2KL-3 | reverse complement strand
CTCA
Organism: Limnohabitans sp. 2KL-3; assembly: GCF_001269405.1. Classification (NCBI taxonomy): domain Bacteria; kingdom Pseudomonadati; phylum Pseudomonadota; class Betaproteobacteria; order Burkholderiales; family Comamonadaceae; genus Limnohabitans; species Limnohabitans sp. 2KL-3. The sequence goes on along the minus strand of NZ_CXON01000016.1, from coordinate 110,665 downwards.
AGGGATGGTTTGGCTACTTCAAGCACGCCTATAAAAGCACATTCCCCAGCATAGACGGATTCATCCGCAGGAGGTTGAGGGCGATGCTGCGCAAGCAGCAAAAGAGCCCGGGGATGGGGAAGAGCCAAGTTGATCACAAACGCTGGCCAAACGAGTACTTCGCGCAGTTGGGGCTGTTCACCATGACGCAGGCCCGAATGCAAGCGAGCCAATCCCGATGAGGAAACCACTGACTGGAGAGCCGTGTGCGGGAAAACTGCACGCACGGTTCGGAGGGAGGGGAGGCCTTGGCCTTTCCTACCCCTATCAACATGAATGGCCAACCTCTGTGGTCTGACATTTCCCCTTGTAGGAGCGACGCCCTCGTCGCGAAAAGCCTCGCAGACCACTCAGCATCGCCCCGGGGCGGGGCTTTTACTTGAGGGTCATCAGAGGGATGTCTTTGGCCACCGCCAGCTTGTCGAGCTGGGCGCGGGTTTGGCTGGCCAAAAAGGCTTCGATGGCTTGGCGGGTGGCGGGTTTGAACAGGTCCTTGACCGGGTGGGTCAGTGAGACGCCAGCCACTTCGCACAGACTCATCGCAAAGTGCGGCTCCAAGGCTGCGACGGCCACACGGCCGTTTTTGCAGGCGTAAACGCGGTAGCCTGCGTGGGCCCCGCCCACCGCGCCGTCGGGGGTGGTCATGCGCAATTGGCGGGGCAAGGCCAACCAAGCGGCGGCGCTGGACAGGGCCACCTCGTGGCGGGAGCCTTTGCCCTTTGCACGCTGATGAAGCACCGCCTTGAGTGTGGCTTCGCTGGCCATGAGTGCACCGCCCATGTCGGCAAACAGGCTGGGCGGCAGGTCCATGCCGTTGACCAGGCCCACTTCTGCCTGGTAGGTCAAATCATGGCCGGGGATTTCGGCCAGTGGGCCAGGAGCGCCTACCACTTCGATCAAGCTCAGGGCGGGGTATTGTTTGTGCAGGCTTTTCCAGCCCAAACCCAGCTTGGTCAGGGCGGATGGGCGAAAGGACGTCAGCAGCACATCGGTCTTGCCCAACAGCTTGTGCAGGGCAGCTTGTCCGGCATCGGTTTTGAGGTCGAGGGTGTGGTGCTTCACCCCTTTGTGCATCAGCGCGTAACCGTCTGGCGTGTAGTGCTGCATCGGATCGCCCGATGGGGGATTGATTTTGGTGCAAGTTGCGCCCATTTGGGCCAGGCGCATCAGTGCCGCCGGGCCGGGCAGGTTCAGGGCAAGGCTGACAACGCGCGTGCCGCGCAGGGGTTTTGTAGATGACATGGGGTGAACTTGAATGCGTTTTTGAGGGGCTTTGCATTATCGGCAAAGTTCAAGACGCTGGCTGTCACTCAAGGCTTGCCTTGCTGCTCAAAAGCCATGATGTCTGCCGGTTGGGGGGGCTGGCAGCCCGCGCGGGTGCAGTTGATGGCCGCGGCTTTCATGGCCAAACCCAAGGTGTCCATCACACGCAGCCCCGCTTTGTGGGGTTGCAAGGCCCAGTCGGCCAAGGTGTTGCCCCAAAACGTGTCACCTGCGCCCACGGTGTCCACGACGGAGACGGGGGGGGCCGGCAAAGTGTGGCTGTGGCCTTCGATGTCCAGATGAGCCCCTTCACCACCAAAGGTCAGGGCGACACGGCTCAAAGCACCCGCTGGCCCGCTGGCCCGCAACTCGCGCACCCATCGTGGCGATTCACCCACGCCGACCGCCGCAAAACCCATGGACTCCAGATCCTCGTCGCTGGCTTTGAGCCAGTCGGTCAGGGCGATCACCTCTTTCAGGGCGGCCACGTAAGGTGCCAATTCGCCCGCCACCTGGGGGCGCAGGTTGATGTCCACGCTGATGGTCCAGCCCATGGCGCGTGCCGACTTGAGAATGGCCACCACTTTGTGGTGTTCTGGCGGAATCAGCAACAAAGACCCGGTGTGAAAGATGCCCGGGCTGGCTTGTTGGCGCAGCAGGTCCAAGACACCGTCCACGGTGTAATCGCGGTCGGCAATGCCTTCGCGGTAAAACCCATAGCTCGGCTGACCCGCATTCAATTGCACCACCGCCAGCGAGGTGGGTCGTGGGCTGGTGCCGCCAGGCAGCGCCACGCCGTCTTGATGCAGTTGCCGCGCCATGCCTTGTCCGAACAGGTCGCTGGACAAGGGGTTGATGTAAGCCACGCGGGCCCCGCGCAATGCCGCTGCACGGGCCAGATTAAATGGGCTGCCACCCATCAGGGGTCGCAATTGGCCGTCGGGCTGGGCGATGCAGTCCATCAGGGCTTCGCCCAGCACAAAAATCGGAGTGGTCATGAGAGTGGAAAAGAGAAGAATTTATTTTTTCAGCAGGTGTTTCCGGCGCACCACGTCGATCCACACGGCCACGATCACGACTGCGCCAATGGCCATCATTTGCTTGAACTGGGAGACTTCCATCAGGTTCATGCCGTTGCGGATCATGGTGATCAGCACCGCCCCCAGCAAGCTGCCCCAGATGCTGCCGCGCCCGCCAAAGAGCGAGGTGCCGCCCAGAATGACAGCGGCGATGGCGTCCAGCTCAAACATTTGTGCCATCTTGCCGCTCGACGAGTCCATGCGGGCCATGAGCACGATGGCCGCCAGGGCGCAGCACAGGCCCGAGATCACGTACACGCCCAGCTTGTACCAACGGATGTTGATGCCCACCTGGCGAGCGCCCATTTCGTTGGAGCCCATGGCGTACACATAGCGGCCGATTTTGGTGCTCGACAACACAAAGGCCATCACCACAAAAAAGACGCCGGTGATCAGGGTGGGCATGGGGATGCCGAAGACATCGCCATAGCCGATGAAAGGGAAGGGATCGGGCAAGCCCGCGTTGTCAAAACCGCCGGTCATGTCAAAAGCCAGACCGCGCCAGAGTGTCAAACCACCCAAGGTGACGATGAAAGCCGGGATGCCCACAAAGGCCACCAAGTAACCGTTGAAAATGCCCACCGCCGCGCCAATGGCCAGCGCCACGAGCATGGCCAGATAAGGATCGACGCCCATTTTGATCATCATGTGACCGGCCACGGCACCGGCCAGCGCGGTCAGCGCACCCACGGCCAGGTCCACGCCACCGGTCAGGATCACAAAGGTTTGTCCACCTGCGAGCAAGGCGATCACCGAGGCCTGCACCAGGATGTTGGACAGGTTGCCGGTGGTCAGGAAGTAGGGCGAGGCGAAGGTGAGCAAAACGCCCAGCACGATGACCGCCACAAAGGCGCCGTACCACTCTTGTCGGGTGATGGATTTCATAAATTCTCGGTATTGCAAAAAGATAAACCCGGACACGCAGGTCCGGGCGGGCCCTATCGTGGAATTGACTTATTTGGCCTTGACCTTCATGAACTGGCCCACGCCGGAGTCGGCCGCGAACTTGTCCACGTTGGCCGGCAGCACCAAGAAAGAGCCGGTGTCGATGCGGGCTTCAACCTTTTTGCCTTGAGCCGCTGCGATGGCGGTTTCCACGCCCACTTGGCCGATCTTGGCCAGCATTTGTGCGGCGTTGGCTTGTTGCCAGCCTTGCTTCATCATGTCCAGGCCGCCGGGCGAGCCGTCAAAGCCTGCAATTTTCACGTCGCCGGGCTTCTTGCCTGCGGCCATCAAGGCGGCTTTGGCACCCAGAGCGCCGCCGTCCCAGGCGCAGGCGATCACTTTGGCACCGGGGTTGGCACGCAAGGCAGCTTCCACACCGTTTTGGGCCATGGTCTGGTCCCAGGTGGTGGCCACTTCAACGATTTTGACGTTCTTGCGAACCTCGTTCAGTGCGTCCACAAAGCCTTTTTTGCGCTCTTGGCCAGTCGATTGGCCTTGGTCGCCGGTCACGTAAATCACGGTGTCGCCGTCTTTGATTTGCTCAGCGGCCCATTTGCCCTGCACGTTGGCGGCCTTGATGTTGTCGGTGGCCACATACGAGGTGATCTTGGAGCCGGTGATGCCGGTGTCCACCGCGACCACAGCAATGCCAGCGGCCAGCGCTTTGTTGATGGCAGGCGCGATGCCGGCCGAGTCCACCGGGGCGATGGCAATCGCATTGACTTTGCGGGTGATCATGTCTTCCACGATGGCCAGCTGGCGTGACAACTCGCCTTTGTCAGCGGCCAATTCGATGAATTTGACGCCTTTGGTCTGTCCGGCTTTCTTGGCCCCCCCATTGATCAGGGTCCAGCCTTCGTTGGTGTTGCCGTTGGTGATGTAGGCCACTGTGATGTCGGCTGCCATGGCCGAAGTGAACAAAGTGGCGGCAGCGGCGGCGATGGCCAGGCGGCCGAATGTGCGTTTGGTGATCATGGGTCTTTTCTCCGTTGTGGGTTCGTACCGGGCAGAAAACCTTTTCTCTGACCGCGAACGGATTGGAAACGAAAAACCCGACTAAGTAAACCTAGTAGTTTTACTAATGCGTGAAATCACGAAATCCGCGATGCTTGCGCCATTCCATGTGAAAGTTGCTGTCATGTCTTCATCCCCCCCTGTTCTCGAAATCCAACAACTGACCAAGCATTACGGCGGCGTCAAAGCCTTGACCGATGCGCATTTCCGACTTTTGCCTGGAGAGCACGCGGCCATCGTGGGCGACAACGGCGCGGGCAAAAGCACCTTTGTGCGCCTGATCACCGGGGCCGAGCAGCCCAATTCAGGCGATATCTTGCTGGACGGCGGCAAGGTGAATTTCGAGTCACCGCTCGATGCGAGAGAGCAGGGCATCGAAACCGTGTACCAGACCCTGGCACTGGCCGAAGACCTGGATGTGCCCGCCAATATTTTTCTGGGCCGCGAGATCACCCGCCTGAACTTGGGGCCGCTGTCCATCCTCAACCACAAGGCCATGCGTGAAAAATCAGCGGCCATGTTGTCCACCACGGGCGTGAAGATTCAGGACATGTCCGAAAGCCTGCGTGGCATGTCGGGCGGGCAGCGCCAGTGCGTGGCGATTGCCCGCGCCGCCGGTTTTGCCAAAAAACTCATCATCCTGGACGAGCCGACCGCCGCTTTGGGTGTGCAAGAGACAGCCCGCGTGGAAGAAATCATCAAGGGCCTCAAGCAGCGCGGCATTCCACTCATCATCATCAGCCACAACCTGCGCCAGGTGTTTGATCTGGTGGACCGCATCTGGGTGTTCCGCCAAGGCCGCATCATCTGCAGCCGCCTGACCCGCGAGACCAGCCCCGAAGAGATCGTGGGCCTGATCACCGGGGCGATTGACCCGGCCAACCTGCGCTCTGAAGAGGCCGCCACATGCTGAAAGGGATCGACCCGCTGCTCACGCCCGAGTTGCTGATGCACCTGTGCGCCATGGGGCACGGTGAATGGGTGGCGGTGGTGGATGCGAATTTCACGGCCGATTTTTTGAGCCAGGGCAAGCCGGTGGTGCGCCTGCCAGGCAACAGCCTGGAGCGGGTGAGCCGCGCCGTGCTGTCGGTGATTCCGCTGGCGGTGGATGTGGCGAAACCGGCGGCTTTCATGCGGGTGTGTCACAGCGCAGACGGTCACCGCACGCCTGCTCAGCAGGCCGTGGTGGATGTTGTGGTGGCCGAAGGCTTTCAACCCGAACAGGTCGAGGCGGTGGAGCGCTATGCGTTTTACGAGAAAATCAAAGCGGCCAGCCTGATCGTGCAAAGCGGTGAAGGCACGGCCTATGGCAACGCCTTGTTTTGCAAGGGCGTGATTCTTGTTTAATTTATTCCAGCATTTCTGACATGAACAGCGCCACCCCGAATTCAGCCATGCGTGGGTCCAACCACGTCGGGATGCGCCAATTCAACGAGCGCATCGTGCTGCAGGCCATCCGTCACCACGGGGCCATCCCCAAAGCCGATCTGGCCCGCCTGACCCAGCTGTCCACCCAGACCGTGGCCATCATCGTGGGGCGTCTGCTGGACGACGGCTTGCTGCTCAAGCAAGACCGGGTGCGCGGCAAGATCGGCCAGCCTTCGGTGCCACTGTCGCTCAACCCGCAAGGGGCGTTCAGCGTGGGCATTCAGGTGGGGCGGCGCAATCTGGAGCTGTTGGTGGCCGATTTCACGGGCCAGCCTGTCCATCGCGTGGAGGTGCTTTACGACTATCCAGACCCCGACGAGCTGTTTCAGTCCATGACGCAAGGCTTGCAGACTTTGCAAGCACGCATGGGCGATCTCTGGCCTCGCACCGTGGGGGTGGGCCTGACCGCGCCGCTGTCGCTGCACAAATGGGCCGACCTGATGGGCGGGCAAGCCGCACAGGCCTTGGCCCGCTGGGAACACATCGACCTGCTTGCACAAGTGCAGCGCCTGACCGATTTGCCGGTGGTGTTTGCCAAAGACACCACCGCCGCTTGCGTGGCCGAGTTGCTGCAAGGCCATGGGCGCAGCGAACGGAGCTTTTTGTACGTGTTTGTGGGCACCTTCATTGGTGGCGGTTTGGTGCTGTCGGGCCACATCATGAACGGCGAGCGCGGCAACGCCGGGGCGATTGGCTCACTCCCTGTGGGTTTGGCCACGTCCGAGTCCAAGGGCTCAGGCATGCCGCCGCAGCTGCTGCAAAAAGCCTCGGGCTGGCAGCTCGAACAGGCCTTGCTGGCCGCAGGCCACAACCCTTTGCTCATTCACCAAAGCGCCATCATGGATGCGGCTTATGCCGAATTCACCGGCCCGTGGATCGCCCAAGCCAGTCAAGCTTTGGCCATGACGGTGGCCAGTGCCGCCGCCTTGCTCGACCTGGACGCGGTGGTGATGGACGGCTCGCTCGGTGCACCGCTCATGACCGCCCTGATGGCTGCCACGCAAGAGGCGCTGGGCCAGTACCGGTTTGACGGCATGCACCAACCCCCCCTGTTGGCGGGGCAGGTGGGTGCGCACGCCCGTGCTTTGGGCGGGGCCTTGCTGCCGCTGCACAGCCAGTTTTTTCCGGACAAAGACATCTTCCTGAAACAGGACGCAGCATGAAGTTCTACCTCGACTCGGCCGATGCACGCCAATGGGCGCTGCCCGCAGGCTGCCCGCCCGTGCAGGGCGTGACGACCAACCCCACCTTGGTCATGCAAGCCGGTTTGCCGGTCAGCCTGAGCGGCTATTTGAAGTTGGTGTCTCAAGCCGGTGAGGCGCGTTTGCCCGAGCTGATGCTGCAACTGCCTCGTGCCGACGTGGGCGAAGCCGCCCAATGGCTGGAAGTGCTGCTGCCTGCCGCCGTGCAGGCCCGCGTGCGCCTGACCCTCAAGCTGCCGTGCCACCCCGACTGGCAGCCGGTGCTGCGCGAGGTGCAGGCCTGGGGCGTGCCCACTTTGCTGACGGGCTTGTCCAACCCGGTGCAACTGCTGTGGGCAAGGGCGCAGGGGGCGAGCTATGTGGCGCCCTATGTGGGCCGTCTGCAGGCCGGTGGCCGTGATGTGTGGGCCTTGATCGAGGCTTGTGTCGCGGTGCAGTCCGACGGCTTGCAACTGCTGGCCGCCAGCATCAAGTCGGCCGATGTGCTCTCACGCCTGATCGCTTGTGGGGCGCACGCTGTCACGGTGCGGCCGGAGTTTGCGGCAAGCCTGGCCACCGACCCCCTCACGTTGGCGGCGATGGCACAGTTTGACCGCGATGTGCAGACCAGCCAGCGGGCTGTTTTGTAGGTCGGCGGCTTCAGCCCCGACATGGATTTCCAGTACGCGTTGTCGGGGCTTAAGCCACCGACCTACAAATACCTGTGACAACAGCGCGAGGGTTCTGACCATCGACCGCCCCTCTTCAAATGCTGCGGTTGCGGGCCAGTGGCGGGTTGCGCGAAAAATACTGCAAGATGCCGCGCATCAGGGCGTCTGTGAGTTGCTTTTGGTAGGCCTCGCTGCGCAGTTTTTCTTCTTCTTCAGGGTTGCTGATGAAGGCGGTTTCGACCAGCACGCTGGGGATGTCGGGTGCTTTGAGTACGGCAAAACCAGCTTGCTCGACGCGGGGCTTGTGCAGGCGACCCACACCGCCAATCTCGCGCAGCAAGCTGCTGCCCAGCTGCAAGCTGTCTTTGATCTGCGCGGCCGTGCTCATGTCCAGCAATGCACGCTGCACTTGGGCGTCTTGTGTGCCTAGGTTGATGCCGCCAATCAAGTCGGCTTTGTTCTCTTTTTGTGCCATCCAGCGGGCGGCACTGCTCGACGCGGCCCCCTGGCTCAGGGCAAACACACTGGCCCCACTGGCCTGTGGCGTGAAAAATGCATCGGCATGGATGCTGACAAACAGGTCGGCCTGGACGCGACGTGCTTTTTGCACCCGCACTTGCAGCGGAACAAAAAAATCGGCATCGCGCGTCAGGTAGGCCCGCATGGGGTTGCCTGCAACGCTGCTGGCGTTGATGCGGTCGCGCAGCATTTTGGCAATTTTGAGCACCACGTCTTTTTCACGCGTGCCACCCGGGCCAATGGCCCCAGGGTCTTCGCCGCCATGCCCGGGATCCAGCGCCACCACGATCAATCGCTCCGTGCTGGTGGTGTTTGACTTGGGCGGGGGGTGATCCGGACGGTCCATCGATGGGGTGCCTGGCGGCAACTTGTCCACTCGCCGGGTGCTGGGCGGGGGCAAAACCATCGCCCCTGTGCCGGGCAGGCTGTGCTTGGCCATCAACTCACCCAGTGGGTCATTCACTGCGGCTGAGGGCGCTGGCAGGCCAGCCGCAGGGGCTGTTTTTTCGGCCATGCGTTCCTGAATCAGTTGTTCCAGGGGGTCAAGGGCTTGGGCAGGGTAGAGGTCCAGCACCAGTCTGTGGGCATAAGCGGCCACCGGTTGCAGCGTGAACACCTCGGGGGCAATCGGGCGCTTCAAATCGATGACCAGGCGCACCACCTGGGCGCTGAACTGGCCGATGCGAATGCCTGAAATGTTCGGGTCAGACGCTTGCACCTGCCCCACCAGGTCACGCAAGGCGGCATTGAGTTGCAGGCCTTCGATGTCCACGGCCAAGCGAGGCGGTGATGTGATGAAAGTTTGTGTGGTTTTGAGGGGCGCGTCCGATTCCAGCGTGACCCGTGTGTAGTCGGCAGCCGGCCAAATGCGCACAGCCAGCATGTTGGCCCCTCGGGCCAGCTGGGCTGAACCCAAACTCAGCACCCAGAGGCCCGCCTTGAGCCATTGGCGTCGGTCAATGGGCATGTGTGGCACCTTGGGCCCACGACTGCAGCCAACTTTGCCCTTGGGGGGTGCCTGCGCTGATGTGGACACGGCGCTGGTCTTCGTCGAGGGCTTCAAGGGCAATCACCCAGTCCGCGGCAGGCAGTTGCCCGGCCACTTTGTCTGGCCATTCCATGAGCTTGAGGCCCGGCCCTGCAAAGATGTCCCGAAAACCGGCGTCTTCCCACTCTTTGGGGTCGCTGAAACGGTAAAAATCAAAATGCCAAATCGGCCAGGCACTCTCGCCGGTGCCGACTTGGTGTGGCTCAACCACTGCATAAGTGGGGCTTTTGATGCGGCCTTGTACACCCGCCGCACGCAACAGGTGCCGCACCAGCGTGGTTTTGCCCGTGCCCAAATTGCCGCGCAGTTCGATGCGTGCATCACGCCCTTGGGGCCATGTTTGCAACGCCGCAGCCAGTGCGGTGGCAAAAGCCTGTGTGGCCGCTTCGTTGGACCACAGGCTTGTCCAGCTGGAGGCGGTGACGGGGCTTTCTACAATCGGTGGGTGACTGCTCAACGTACTCAAATCGACCTTCTTGAACTGTGGCCCCAGATCCAAGTCTGGGCGGGTGAACTGGGATTGTCCCAAATTGGCGTGACGGGGATCGATTTGTCCTCGGCAGAGCCCGGATTATCCGCTTGGCTGGAGGCGGGTTTTCAGGGCAGCATGCATTACATGGCCGCACATGGCCTCAAACGTGCCCGTCCCGCAGAGCTGGTGCCTGGCACGGTGAGCGTGATCACCGCTCGCATGGATTATTTGCCCCAGGGCACCACGTCCGACTGGGTGGCTCGGGAGACCGCCCGTAGCCTGCAGCCCGGCGAGGCGGTGGTGTCGCTGTACGCCCGGGGGCGTGATTATCACAAGGTGTTGCGCAGCCGCCTGCAAAAACTGCAAGATTGCATCGCCCAGGCGATAGGCCCCTTTGGCCACCGTGTGTTCACCGACTCGGCCCCCGTGCTCGAGGCCGAGCTGGCCAGCCGCAGCGGTTTGGGCTGGCGCGGCAAGCACACCCTGATCCTGTCACGCGAGGCGGGCTCGATGTTCTTTCTGGGTGAGTTGTTTGTGGATTTTGCGCTGCCCGAAACGCCAGCCGCGACGGCGCATTGCGGCCAATGCACCGCCTGCATGGACCTGTGCCCCACGCAGGCCATCGTCGGGCCTTACCGGCTGGATGCGCGGCGCTGCATTTCGTATCTGACGATCGAGCATGCCGGGCCCATCGACGAGGCGCTGCGTCCCTTGATGGGCAACCGCATTTATGGCTGCGACGATTGCCAACTGGCCTGCCCTTGGAACAAGTTTGCGCAAGTCAACGCCTTGCCGGATTGGCAGCCGCGCGAAGGTTTGGGAGCGTCCAGCATCGTCCAGCTGATGGCCTGGAGCGAAGCCGAGTTTTTGCGCCGCACCGAAGGCAGCGCCATCCGCCGCATCGGCCATGCCCGCTGGCTGCGCAACCTGGCCCTTGCGGCGGGCAATGCGCTGGCGTCGGGTGGCATGCAGGCAGGTGAACGACAGGCGCTGCATCAAGCGCTGTTTCAGCATGTGGCACATCCCGACCCGGTGGTGCAAGAGCAAGTGCAATGGTCGCTCAATCGGCATTGAAAATCAGCCTTTGCGAAATCGATGCCTATAGGTCCGGTCCGATGAAGTTTGCAAAAACGCTTTTTTGTGGGAGCGGCGCCCTCGCCGCGATATAGCCTCACAGACCACCACCGATCGCCCCGGGGGCGGGGCTCCCACAGAGGTTGGGGTGCTGATCGCCGAGCCTATGGGTCCGGCCCGATGAAGTTTGCAAAAACGCTTTTTTGTGGGAGCGGCGCCCTCGCCGCGATAGAGCCTCGCAGACCACCACCGATCGCCCCGGGGGCGGGGCTCCCACAGAGATTGGGGTGCTCATCGCCGAGCCTATGGGTCCGGCCCGATGAAGTTTGCAAAAACGCTTTTTTGTGGGAGCGGCGCCCTCGCCGCGATAGAGCCTCGCAGACCACCACCGATCGCCCCGGGGCGGGGCTCCCACAGAGATTGGGGTGCTGATCGCCGAGCCTATGGGTCCGGCCCGATGAAGTTTGCAAAAACGCTTTTTTGTGGGAGCGGCGCCCTCGCCGCGATAGAGCCTCGCAGACCACCACCGATCGCCCCGGGGGCGGGGCTCCCACAGAGATTGGGGTGCTCATCGCCGAGCCTATGGGTCCGGCCCGATGAAGTTTGCAAGAACGCTTTTTTGTGGGAGCGGCGCCCTCGCCGCGATAGAGCCTCGCAGACCACCACCCATCGCCCTTAGGGTGGGGCTCCTATACTGATTGCTGAGCCCAAAAAAGCCCTTCACTTTAAACTTCACAGGGCTGGATCAATCGTTGGAAAACCACTGTTTCAGTGTCATTTTTCGGTTTCGCTCACTGCCGCTCATTTGTGGGTTGGATGCCGGGGAAACCCGATGTAATTTTTCTTGGTTCTCAATCCCCGCACGAGTTGCTGTGAAGACCTCGTCCCAACTGCTTTCGGGTGAAAAATGCGGCCCCAGAAGTTGTCCAATGAACCAAGTATTTTTGTCGTGGTAATGACAACCAAAAGAATTTCGATCAGCCGCAGCCGCGGTCAAAATCATCCTGTTTTCAGCCCGTAAGGCCTCCATGAAAGAGCCCGAGTAGCACGCTGAAAGTAACAAAGTGATTTTTGTTCGGCTGTGCAGCTGGTCCAACCAGGCTTTGAGCTGCGTCGAGCGCAGCGCTGGAAAGTACTGGTTGCCAATATTGACGGACAACACATCGGGTGCACCATGCGTGGAGATGAGGACCGTCAAAGACAGCGGGTGCGACTGCGACCAGGCAGACAAATTCGCAAATACCCGGTCGAGGTTGGGGCGGGTTGCAAAAGGGAAACTCAGCTTTTGCGTTTCAAGCTGGTTGCTGAGCAAAATGGTAGAGGTGTCGGGATGGATGGTTTTGAGGCGCTCGGCCATTGACACAATGTCTCTTTGAAAGACCAGTGATTGTGAGTGTTGCGCTGAGCCCAGGAAGATGTGTTTGTAAGGGGTCGTGCCCGGACGGCTCAAGTGGGCTTTAACTTCTTGTAGTTGTATTTGCAACAAATCATCGGACTGTTTTTTGGCTTCTTCTTTTTGAGGGGTGAGTGCGCATGCGCCCAGGCTGGTGACCAGAATGGTCAACAAAGTTCCTCTGCATGCTTGGATGGCACGCACAAGCCATGGTTGGGGTGAGTTCACAAGTACCTCCGAAAAGTAAGTACTTTTATTTTACTTACAAAGTATTCAAAATACCCAAGGCAAAAGGCAAGCTCAACATGCCCGACAGGGTGGACAGCGTGACCAGTCCTGCCACATAAGGGCCGTTGTAACCCATGCGTGCGGCCAAAACATAGCATGTTGATGCTGTGGGCAAGGCCGAAAAAGTCAGCAGCACGGTGGTTTGCAAGGTTCCTAGCTGGAACCATTGGGCCAAACCCAAGGCCATCAAGGGCATCGCCAAATGCTTGATGCCCAGCACACTCAAGCCCAGCAGTTGGCCTTGGCGCAAAGAGCCCAGCTGCATCCCCGCACCTGCGGCCATCAGTCCCAAGGCCAATGAAGCGGCCCCAATGCGACCCAAGCTGGGGTCCAGCCAAACAGGGATTCGAAATCCCGCCAAATTGGCGATCAGGCCTGAGCCCGTGGCCACGATCAAGGGGTTGCGCACCAATTCCCTTAAAAACCCGGTTTTGGCGTGCCGGGCCATGGGCCAGACGGCGCCGATGTTGAACAGTGGCACACACACCCCGATCAACATGGAAATCATCAACAAACCTTCGGGTCCGCCCAGGCGTTCGGCCAGGGCCAGGGCCATGAAGGAATTGAAACGAAAACCAATTTGGGCAGCAGCAGCATGGTCACGGCGGTCGAGTTGACGGCCCAAAATCGGCCAATAAGGCAGGCTGTAGGACAAAGCGATGGCACAAAACGCCAAACTGACCCCTGCGCCAATAAAGCTCGAGGCTGCACCCAAGTCGATCGGACTTTTCACGATGGAGTGAAACAACAGCACCGGGAAAAGGAAAAAATACACCAGGTTTTCAACCGGTTGCCACACTGAGCGCCCCAATGCCGTGAAGCGGCAAAGCAAGTAGCCGCACAAAATCAGGGAAAAGTCTGGAAAGAGGAGTTGGGCAAAGTTCACTCAGCTAGGATAACTGCGCCTATAGATCTTCAGGGTACACAGCTGTCACCTTGGGGCGATGAAGACCTCCATCGGAGGGTTTTTGGCCTTTTTTGACCCAGGCAGGCCCTGGCGATTGAATATGATGTGATTATTTCAAGGAGTTTTTGAATGAAGCGACGCGATTGGATTTCCGTAGCCGTGATGGCGGCCAGCACCGCAGCCGTTGGTTCCGTCTGGGCCCAGGCTTACCCCAACAAAACCATCAAACTGCAAGTGCCTTTTGCGCCGGGCGGTACGACCGACATCGTGGCCCGAGTCATTGCAGAGCCCCTGGGCAAAGCCTTGGGTCAAAACGTGATTGTCGAAAACAAGGCCGGCGGCGGCGGCGTGGTGGGGGCTACGGAGACGGTTCGCTCAGCACCCGATGGTTACAGCTTGGGCATGGCCACCGTGTCAACCACTGCTGCCAATCCGGCCATCAACCCCAAAATTCCATACAACCCGACCACCGATTTCACCCCCATCATCAACATCGCAGCCACGCCCAACGTGATTGCCGTGCACCCCAGTTTTCCAGCCAAAGACTACAAGGGTTTCATTGAAGAGTTGAAGAAAAACCCCGGCAAATACTCCTATGCTTCTTCGGGCACAGGGGGCATTGGTCATTTGCAAACCGAGTTGTGGAAGAGTCTGGCCGGGGTGTTCATCACCCACATTCCTTACCGTGGTGCAGGTCCAGCCCTGAACGACACTGTGGCGGGCCAGGTGCCGATCATTTTTGACAACATGCCCTCGGCCTTGCCCTTCATTCAGCAAGGTCGTTTGGTGCCCATTGTTGTGGCTGCTCCCCAGCGCTTGCCGCAGTTGCCCAATGTGCCCACCTTCAAAGAAGTGGGCTTGGAGCCGGTGAACCGCATGGCTTATTACGGCATTTTGGGTCCGAAAAATCTGCCCAAAGAGGTGGTTGACAAGATCAGCGCCGGTGTGAAAAAAGCCTTGCAAGATCCAGCCGTGTCCAAGCGCATTCAAGACACGGGCTCTTTGGTGGTGGCCAACACACCCGATGAGTTTGCCGCTCAAATCAAGGCCGAATTTGAGGTCTACAAAAAAGTGGTGGAGCAGCAAAAACTCAAGCTCGACTGATGCACATCCATGCATGAGGCCAGCCAGGACGCCATCGATCTGTTTGTGGAGTCCCTGTGGCTGGAAGATGGTTTGGCCGCCAATACCTTGGCGGCCTACCGTCAGGACTTGACGCTTTACGCCCATTGGCTCTTCTTGACGCATCGGCTGGCCGTGTTGGCCAGTCAAGAGTCGCACCTGCAGGCTTATTTTGCTGAGCGCTACGTCCAATCCAAAGCAACTTCTGCCAACCGCCGCCTGACGGTTTTCAAGCGGTTTTTTCGTTGGGCTTTGCGCGAGCGCAGGATGCCAGCTGACCCGAGCTTGCGCCTATTGGCTGCCAAACAGGCACTCAAGCTGCCTGGCACTTTGGGCGAATCACAAATTGACGCTTTGATGTCGGCCCCTGATGTGAGCACCGAGTTGGGCTTGCGTGATCGTGCCATGCTGGAGTTGATGTATGCCAGTGGCTTGCGGGTCACCGAACTGGTATCCCTTCAAACCCTGCATGTGAGCCTCAATGAGGGCGTTTTGCGCATCACGGGCAAGGGCAGCAAGGAGCGCGTGGTGCCGTTTGGGGACGAGGCTCGGGTGTGGTTGCAGCGCTATGTGAGCCAGGTGCGCCCGGCTTTGTTGGGGTCGCGCCTCAGTGAAGATTTGTTTGTCACTTCCAGTGGCCCTAAACCCGGCACGGGCATGTCCCGCGTCATGTTCTGGAGCTTGGTCAAGCGCTACGCCATGGAGGCGGGCATCACTTCGCCGCTGTCGCCCCACACTTTGCGCCATGCATTTGCCACCCATTTGCTCAACCACGGGGCCAATTTGCGGGCCGTGCAAATGCTGCTGGGGCATGCCGATATTTCATCCACCACCATCTACACCCATGTGGCCCGTGAACGGCTCAAAGCCCTGCACGCGCAGCACCACCCGCGAGGCTGAAGTCGGTTGCTTCAGACCAAGCGTTGCCGCAGTTCGGTTTTGAGCACCTTGCCGTAATTGTTTTTGGGCAAACTGTCCACCACCACGTAGCGTTTGGGGCGTTTGAAGCGGGCGATCTCTTGCAGGCACAGCGCGTCCAGTGCAGCGGTGTCGGGGGTGTGGCCTGCTTGTGGCACCACAAACGCTACCACCACCTCGCCCCATTCAGGGTCCGGTGCGCCCACCACGGCCACTTCGGCCACACCCGGTGCGTGCAGCAGCACTTCTTCGATTTCGCGCGGGTAGATGTTGGAGCCGCCGCTGATGATCATGTCTTTGCTGCGGTCTTTCAGGGTCAAAAAGCCATCGGCGTCCAGACAGCCCATGTCGCCCGTGAAAAGCCAGCCGTTTTGGATGGCTTTGGTCGTGGCCTCGGGGTTGCGCCAGTAGCCGGCCATCACGCTGTCGCCCTGAATCAGCACTTCGCCAATCTCGCCCAGTGGCAAGTCGCGGCCTTGCTCGTCGGTCACGCGGATGTTCACCGGGGTTTGCGCCACACCAATCGAGGCCAGGCGGTCCAGGTGCCGGGGGTGCTGGGTGTCTTGCAGATGGTGGCGCGACAGGGCCGTGCCCACCATGGGGCTTTCGCCTTGTCCGTAAATCTGCACAAAACGCGGCCCCATGACCCGCAGCGCCCGCTGCATGTCGGCCGCGTACATGGGCGCTCCGCCGTAGACCACGGTCTTGAAGGATTGACCACAAGCTTGTTGCGAAAGCCCAGCAGCCTCAGCATGGTCCACCAGTCGCTTGACGATGGTGGGGGCTGCAAACATCGACAGCGGCCCGACTTGTTGGCCCAAGGCAAACAACTCGGCCGGATCGAACCCACCGGAAGGCGGCACCATGTGCCAGGCCCCGGCCATCAGGTGTGGAATGGCGTAAATGCCCGCGCCGTGCGACATGGGGGCGGCGTAGGCGATGGTGTCTTGCGGGCTGACGGCGTCCACATCGCAGAAATAGCCCAAGCCCATGGTCATCAGGTTGCGGTGCGTGATCATCACGCCTTTGGGCCGGCCGGTGGTGCCGCTGGTGTAGAACAGCCACGCCAAGTCATCGGCCTGGCGCTCGGTGATCGGGGTGTCGATGGGGGATGCGGGCAATTGCCAAAGCGCATGGGCCTCGGCACTGTCGACATCGATCACGCGTTCCAGACCCGAGAGGTTTTCACCGGTGTCGCTGGTGATGTCGGCCGTCACAAAGGCCCAGCGGGCCTGGGCGTTGTCGATGATCCATTGCGCTTCGCGCACATGCAGTTTGGCGTTGATGGGCACCACCGCCAAACCTGCCCACCAGGCGGCAAACACCACCTCGAGGTAGCGCACATGGTTGCGCATGAACAGCGCCACGCGGTCGCCGGGTTGCAAGCCTGCAGCTTGAAGCTGCACCGCCAAGTGCTGGCAGCGCTGCGCCCACTGCCCATGGGTGGCCACACATGAGGTGCCGCTGAAGATGGCCGGGCGCTCGGGGGCCATGCGGGCTTGGCGTTGCAGCAAGTGGGCAAGGTTCAATTCAATGTCTCCAGCAAAAGTGCCGCTATTTTGACCCCGACTGCCGAACGCAGTTTGTCGCTTGGACGTCTTGGTCACTGACACGCCAAGCCCTCATGTCGGAGCAGAAGGAACTGGCCTGCGGGCAGGCGCCCGATTGATCCGGCACGATGATGTTTGCATCCACGATTTTTTGTAGGAGCGACGCCCCCATCGCGAAAAGCCTCGCACACCACGACCCATCGCCCCGAGGGATGGGCCCCCCACAAACTGCAGGCATTCCCCCTGTAGGAGCGACGCCCCCGTCGCGATAACCCCCGCAGACCACCACCCATCGCCCCGAGGGCGGGGCTCCCACAAAATGCAGTGCACTGTCCCTGTAGGAGCGACGCCCTCGTCGCGATAACCCCCGCAGACCACCACCCATCGCCCCGAGGGCGGGGCTCCTACAAAATGCAGGGCACTGTCCCTGTAGGAGCGACGCCCCCGTCGCGAAAAGCCTCGCAGACCAAGACCCATCGCCCCGAGGGCGGGGCTCCTACAAAATGCAGGGCACTGTCCCTGTAGGAGCGACGCCCCCGTCGCGAAAAGCCTCGCAGGACACCACCCATCGCCCCGAGGGCGGGGCTCCGACACCGATTGCAAAGCGGATCGCTGCGCCCTGATACAAGCTTGAAACTTCACAGGGCATGCGCCCAAGGTGCACGTGGTCAGGCGCGGCGCAGCAGCAAACGCACATCCGGGCCGACACGGTCCACCGCGTGGAAGGCCAACTTCACGGAGTCGCTCAGGGCCGTCAGCGCAGGCAAATTGGCCATGCCTTGGCCAGGGCCGAGCAGCTGGGGGGCGATGTAGACGAGGTATTCGTCCACCAGCCCTTCACGGATGAAGGAGCCGTTGAGTTTGTGTCCGGCTTCCACATGCAGCTCATTGATCTCGCGCCGGGCCAGGTCGCGCAGCATGGCAGCCAGATCGACTTTGCCGCCCGGGCCGGGCATGTCGATCAGGGTGACGCCGCGTGCGATCAGTGCTGCGCGTTTGTCCGCATGTTGTGCGTCCTGCGGGGCGGTGGCGGTGTAAATCCAGATTTGGCGGGCTTGCTCGCCTGTGCCTTGGGTGTCCAGCAGTTTGGCGTTCAAAGGCATGTCCAGGCGGCTGTCCACCACCACCAGATGCGGTTGGCGAGGCACATCAAGGCCGCGCACGTTCAGTCGCGGATCGTCTTCGAGCACGGTGCCGATGCCGGTCAGGATGGCGCAGGCACGGGCACGCCAGGCATGGCCGTCGGCGCGGGCCTCGGGTCCGGTGATCCACTGGCTTTGGCCGTTTTGCAAGGCGGTTTGCCCGTCGAGTGAGGTGGCCACCTTCATGCGCACCCAGGGCAGGGCACGCTCCATGCGGCTGAAAAATCCGATGTTCAGCTCACGCGCTTGAATGGCTTCGTCTGAGCTGGGGCCCAGCGTTTCGGTTTGCACCCCCGCAGTTGCCAAACGTGCCATGCCTTGGCCTGCCACTTTCGGGTTGGGGTCGGTCATGGCCGCGATCACGCGCCCAATGCCAGCCGCTGCCAGCGCATCGCAACAGGGTCCGGTGCGGCCTTGGTGAGCGCAGGGCTCCAGCGTGACCCAGGCGGTGGCACCTTGCACGCTGTGGCCGCGCTCGGCCGCGTCGCGCAAGGCCATGATTTCGGCATGCGGGCCGCCTGCACGTTGGGTGTGGCCTTGGCCCAGCAGCGTGCCGTCAGCAGCGGTGATAACGCAGCCCACACGCGGGTTGGGCGAGGTCAGCCACAAAGCCTGACGGGCCAAGTGGAGGGCCGTTTGCAGGGGCGTGAGCAAAGGTGAGAAGGGGGCGTTTGAAGCTGGCACGGTGGTCAAAAAATGGGGTATCGAGGCGCTTTGCCTTAAAAAACAATTATGGCCCGGATACCCAGGAGGGCAGAGCCGAGACACTGCTGTGCCATTCGATGCGGTTTTCTGAAGGTGTGCCCGAAGTGTCGGGGCCTTTGCCGGGCTTGCCGCTGTTTGTCCAGGTCACGCGCACTTGCAAGTCTTGAATGAGCCCATTGCCGCGTGGCGTACTGCTGGTTTGTCGGCTGTATTGCACCCCTTGAACCAGGATGGTTTCATCGGATGCGCATGGATGGGCGCTGCCCCGGATGCTGGCCACCCAGCAGTCCAGGCCTTCTTGGGCCAGCCTTTGAGCTGCCGCGTGTTGACGGCTTTCGCGGCTCAGTTGCAAAGTTTTCAAGGTCAGTTGTGTCGCACCCAGCAGGCCAATGCCCAGCACGGCCGAAGCGATCAAGGCTTCGATCAAGGCCATGCCTTGCTGGGGGTGTTGGGCACCTTTCATGGCGTGCTGGCGGTCCAACTGCCGTTGACCCGTTGAACACGCGAGGCGTCCATGCCGTCCGGCCAGTTCAGGATGTAAGCATTGCGCCCAGCCGGGCGGGCCAGTACTGTGCCTGATCGCCATTCAGGAATGCCTGATTGCACCACCAGTTGGCCTTCAATGGTGCCGCCTTGCCAGCCGCGCATTTTGTCGTCGTTGCAGCCCGAGTCGATCAACACACTGCCGTAGATGACGGTGTTGGCAGAGATGCGCGGGCAGCGCAGGGCGCAAGCTTTGGCAGAAAACACCAGCAGTGCCGGGGTGTTGGCCGTGCCCACGCTTTGCTGCCAGTCGTTGGGGCTGTCGATCCAGTAGATCGAGCGTGGTGGGGTGGTTTGCGCTGTCAAGCCGTTGCGTTCTTGAGCGGTGGACCAAGCTTGCAGTTGCGCGTCGGTGATGGAGCCCAGCACACTTTGCCAAGCAGCGCGGGTGCAGGGGCTGCGCGGCACAGCTTGGCTTGGCCCCGTTTTGCTGCCACCGCCGGGCAAGCTGGTGGTGCTCAAAGCCAGGCAGGCATTTTTCTCTGCCGTTGAAATGCTGCCATTGCGGTTGGTGTCCACCACAAAATGCGTCAACACTGCGGGTCCTTTGGCGGTGCTGACGCAGGCTTCGCCCTTGCTGACCCAAGGGCACACCCGCAGCTTGGCCCCGGAGGCTTCGGTCACGCAACCGTTGAGCACCAGCGTAGCGGGCTCTTGCAAGTCGGGCGCTGGGGCCACCGTAGGGACGAACACACTTTCTTTGACCAGCGCTTGACTGTGTGGTGTGCCCATGCGGGCGCTGGCGTGCAGTGTCAGCACATGGGGCGACTCGACCAAGTCGCGCACGGCGGTGGTGCTCAGCTGGGCCTGCGGTATGGCAGGGTGTTGTTCGGGCGTGAGCCGAATGCACTGCCACTGGGGCCCGGTGACCCCTTCGGGGCAGGGGGTCAAAGCCTGCAAAAGGCTGTCTAACGGGGTGTTTGTGTCCAACAACAAAGCTTGTGCTCCCGCCAAAGCGGCCGTGGCGGCCCATCGGGCTTGGTGGCTTCGGGCGTGGTTGAAAGTGGCCAGCTGGTCCATTTGGGCACTGCGGGCGCTGTAAAAACTGGCCAGGCTGGCCAGCATCACCAAGGTCATGGCCATCAGCAAAGTGATGGCACCCGTCTGCGGGCCGAGGGCAGGGGAGCGCGTCATGGGCAAAACTTCGATTGGACGCTGGCGGGCAAATCGTTTTGCAAGCGCACGGTTTGAGTGAGGCTCATGGTGCGACCGGGGTCCTGTGGCCATGCAGCGCTCAGCGTCATCTGCACCGAGCGGCGCAGCCAACCTTGTGCAGCTGAGCAATGGAGTGTCCACTGCAGTGCGCTGACTTTCAGGCTGCTGGTGTCGGTGATGGCTTGCCAATCCCCCGCATCTTGGCATGAACGTTTGATTTGGATGGTTTGCGACGAGAGCCGAAAACCCATGCATTCGTCTTTCTCGCGCTGCCCGTTGTGGTTGCGGTCATAACTGAAGGCCAGAGTTTCGCCGCTCACGCTGAAATCTTGTGCATCCTTGCAAAAATCGTCCAGACACAGGGTTGGGCTGCGTGTTTCCCAGGCTTTGGCCGAGTACTGCGCTTGGCGCAATTCTTTGGCCATCCAGTCCATGGCCGAACGCAGATCGTGGTGCAGGTGGGTGTCATGCAGTGCCTGGCGGTGACCACGCAATTGACGGGTCAGCATGGTGCTGCCTGCGGCCAGCACCACCATGCCCAGCGCAAGGCCCACCAGCAGCCCGGTCAAGGTCTCACCTTTTTGAAGGCGGTGGCGGTTGGTGCTCATTTTTTCCAGCAACGGTCGGGGTCAGCGCTCCAGTGAGGGCCCGCGCTGAGCAAAGCGTTGGCGGGTGCTTGCCACGTCAACCGCAAGGGCGCGCACTGGACGTCGGCCGATTGGGCCCCCACGGGGGTGGCCTCTAAGGTGAAGCCGTCGGCATCGGCCAAGGTGATGCGCAGTTGGTAATGGGCTTGGCTGGATCGGTCGGTGGTCCAGCCCAAAGTGCTCAGGGCATCGGCATGCTGGTCATGGGCACTGCGCCAGCGGATTTGGTCCATTTGCAATTGCAGCAAAGCGGCTTGACCGTCAATGCGTCGGGTCTGGCGTTGTTGTTGCTGGTAAGCCGGCAGGGCCAAGGCCGCCAGAACGGCCATCAGCGCCAAGCTGATCAGCAGCTCGGTCAGCGTGAATCCCCGATTCCGAAACTGGGCGGTGGTGGTGTCTGGGGGATGGCGACCCAAAAGGTGCATGGCATGACTCCCTTGATTTGGTTTTGATTGTGGTCTTGTGTATTCATTTTGTACAGTTCAAGATGAGGGCCTGCTTGTGGGCACGATGCGCACACATGAACCCAGGAGGATGAGCCATGCATCGCCAAACGCTGCCACCCCGCCCGTGGCCCCATGACCCGCGCTGTGCGCAAACGCTGCGGGGCTTCAGTTTGCTGGAGGCCTTGGTGGTGCTGGCGCTGGTGGGTGTGTTGATGGCCATCGCTGTGCCGACTTTGTCGGACTTGCGGCAACAGCATCGGCTGCAAGCACGGGCCGAGGCCTTTTTGAGCAGCTTGGTCTTGGCTCGCTCGGAAGCGCTGCATCGCCAGCAAAGGGTGACCGTGTGTGCAAGTGCTGCTTCACATGGTCATTCATGTGATCCTGAGGGGCGTTGGCAGCAGGGCTGGCTGGTGTTTGTGGACAGCAACAACAGCGCCCGCAGAGATCCGGGAGAGGTGATCGTCGAGCGACAAGACGCCATGCCCGAGGGTTTTCAATTGACGGTCACCAATACCGTCAAGTCTTATTTTTCTTATGGCGGTGAGGGAAGAAGCGTGAGCCTCAGCGGGGCCTTCATGGCGGGCACCTGGCGCTTTTGTTCGGCTAATTTGCCACACGGTTGGCAAGTGGTCAGCAATGCTATGGGACGCCCCAAGTTGGAAAAAATACCGACCAAGGACTGCGATTGCCGCCTCTTTCAGGGGCCGACATGCCCTTGAGCAAAAATTTTAGCGGACTTCGTCAACCAAGGTTTTGAAGTCGTCAATATCTTCAAAATTGCGGTAGACACTGGCAAAGCGCACATAAGCGACTTTGTCGAGTTTTTGCAATTCACGCATGACCCATTCACCAATGCGGTGTGAAGCCACTTCGCGTGTGCCCAAGTTGAGCAGTTTTTCCTCGATCCGTTCCATGGCCGCATCGAGTTGTTCGATGCTGACGGGCCTTTTGCGCAGAGCCAAGTTGAGGCTGCCGCGCAGTTTTTCTCGCTGGTAATCGATGCGCCGACCGTCTTTTTTGACGATGGCCGGAAAGTTGACTTCGGGCTTTTCGTAGGTGGTGAAGCGCTTTTCACACGCCCCACATTGGCGACGCCGCCGAATGAAATCCCCGTCCTCGGCCAAACGGGTCTCGACCACTTGCGTTTCGAGGTGACCGCAAAACGGGCATTTCATCGTGTGGACCGATCAGCCGTAAACGGGGAAACGGCTGGTCAGCGCATGCACCTTGGCACGCACGGCGGCCAAATTGGCTTCGTCCAGCGGGTTGTCCAGCACATCCGCAATCAGGTGGGCCGTGGCGCGGGCTTCTTCGTCCTTGAAGCCGCGGGTGGTCATGGCAGGGGTGCCGATGCGCACGCCGCTGGTCACGAACGGCTTTTCTGGGTCGTTCGGAATGGCGTTCTTGTTGATGGTCATGTGGGCGTTGCCCAATGCGGCTTCTGCAACTTTGCCGGTGATCCCTTTGGCACGCAGGTCCACCAACATGACATGGCTTTGGGTGCCGCCGCTGACGATGCGCAGGCCGCGAGCGGTCAGTGTCTCGGCAATGATCTGCGCGTTTTTGACCACTTGGGCTTGGTAGGCCTTGAACTCAGGTGCCAGAGCCTCTTTGAAGGCCACCGCTTTGGCTGCGATGACATGCATGAGCGGGCCGCCTTGCAGGCCGGGAAAGATGGCGCTGTTGATGGCTTTTTCGTGCTCGGCCTTCATCAAGATGATGCCGCCACGGGGGCCGCGCAAGCTCTTGTGGGTGGTCGAAGTGACCACGTCGGCGTGGGGCACGGGGTTGGGGTATTGGCCCGCAGCGATCAAGCCCGCATAGTGGGCCATGTCGACCATGAAGATCGCGCCAACTTCTTTGGCAATTTTGGCAAAGCGCTCAAAGTCGATGTGCAGCGAGTAGGCCGAAGCACCGGCAATGATCAGCTTGGGTCGGGTTTCACGGGCTTTGGCTTCCATGGCCTCGTAGTCGATGGCTTCTTGCGCGTTCAGGCCGTAAGACACCACGTTGAACCATTTGCCGGAAATGTTGAGCGGCATGCCGTGGGTCAGGTGACCGCCTTCGGCCAAGCTCATGCCCATGATGGTGTCGCCGGGCTTCAAGAAAGCCAGAAACACGGCTTCGTTGGCCGAGGCACCACAATGCGGCTGCACGTTGGCGGCTTCAGCGCCAAAAATTTGCTTGACGCGGTCAATGGCCAATTGTTCGGCCACATCCACATGCTCGCAACCGCCGTAATAACGCTTGCCCGGATAACCTTCGGCGTATTTGTTGGTCAACTGACTGCCTTGTGCGGCCATCACGGCGGGCGAGGCGTAGTTTTCGCTGGCGATCAGCTCGATGTGGTGTTCTTGGCGGGCGTTTTCGGCCTGGATGGCAGCGAACAGCTCGGGGTCGGTTTGTTCAATCAGAATGTTGCGGTGGTACATGGCAGTCCTTTGGATGGAAGTGACCTTGAATAAAAACGAAGATGGGGTTGTTTTTGACAAGGGCTGCCCAGGCGAACGGCTGAGACCGGCTGGGCATGACAAAAAGCGACAGCCGGTTGCACGCTTCCCAGTGGTTCAGGGTGGAGCATCCACCACAATCCACGTCAGAGCAGTCGCTGGCTTTTTGAGAGCCAGAACGCCGCCCCTATCGCCAGTTGCGCACCCGGCTAGTGTAGCCGAGGGTTTTCAGGCCCTGGTCAAGGCCCGAGATCAAAGCGGAAATTGAGTGGTTTTTGTCCCGCCAGAATGCGATGGCGCAACCCCAGCTGTTTTGAATCCTTGCGTGATTTTGTCCAGCTGTTTTTGTTCGCTCAAGACGCGGTCAATGTAGGTCTCGTCCCTGGCTTGTCCTGAGTCGGCGGCATAAAGCCGCAGCGCATCTTCAACGGTGCTCGATTGTTGAATCAAAAACTGCAAGTGGCGCGTGCCTACGCGCAGGTTTGTCAAAGGATCGAACGCGGCCAATCGGCCCCCAAAAGGCGTCAAGGCCTGACTGTGGGCATTGGGCTCGATCTGCATCAATCCCATGCCACCTTGTGAACCCGAAGCAAAGGGATTAAAGCGTGACTCAATGGCCATCACCGCCAAAATCAAAGTCGGTGCGATTTGGCTGCGCTCACCTACCGACCAGGCCTCTGACACCAGTGCGCCCACGGGTTCGGGCGACACTTTGTACTTGCGGCTGAGCCATTGGGTCACAGCCATTTGGTCTTTGGGCAGACTTTTCACGCTCGTTGCGGTCGAACGTGATGCGCCTTCGAGCAAGATGTCGATGTCCAGCGTCTCAGCTTGGCGCATTTCGAGCCAACTCATCAAGGTTTCACTGGCATAGACCTGCAAACCGGGGCGGGCAAAAAAAGTCAAGGCCACAGCCACCACAGCCATGCCCAGCAGGGCCAGGCTGTGCCGTGTGATTTCTACAAAACCTTCGCGCACGTCGCCGCTCAAGGTGGTGAAGCTTCGCCAGAATTCGGACAGATTCAAATGGGATTTCAAAAAAACTCCTCTCGTGTCAAGCGTGAACATGCCGCAGGCAAACGCTTGGTAGGGGGGCCGAGGCTGCAGACCAGGAGGGGTTTGCAGCGAATCGGCTGATGCTCGGGTTATCCCTAGTGGTGCCGATGTGTGGCAAATTTTAAGAAATTTTAATAACCCGTCAAGTATTTAAATTTTGTTTGATAGATTTTATTGAATATATAGATGGTTTTTTGGCTCTGAAAACCGTCCTGTTTCGCTTGGATTCGCGTTCCGCTTTCTGTCGCGTGCAAATCCCGGCGAAAATACGCGTTTGTGTTGCCGAGTTGGTCCCCAGGGGTCGAGTCTGTCGGCCCGCCGCCGTCTTGGCACCCAACGTGTTTTAAAGTTTTTTACCGTGACCTCATCATTCAAGCCTTTTGACCTTGCCGCCCTCGATCCCATGACGGCCGGTATCTTCAATGCCGCCACATCCGGTGAACGCAGCGCCCGTTTGCGTGAGTGGTTGGCCTCCGAGCCTGCAGAGGCATTGCTCAACGATGTTTACCGTGAACTGGCCAGCCGTGACAAAGGTGTGGCCAAAATCCTCAAGGAAAAACTCGACGAGATCAAACGCGCCCACGGACAGGAGGCTTTGGCCAGTGATTGGGGCCAGAAAGCCGAACACATGCTGATGGCACCGCGTTTGAACATTGCCGATGCCTTGGCATGGCAGCGTGATGCGGCCAAGGCCGGTGCCCCCTTGTCGCGCGAACCTTTGGCCAGCCTGAAATTGCGATTGGCCGAAGTGGTCAAAGGAGTCGAAGACTTGCAGCACCAAGTCATGGTGCAGCGCGAGGCGGCCGTTTTGTTGGCGCAGCGTGTGGAAGTGCTTTCCACCAAACATTTGATTGAAGCCCAAAGCGGTCATGCGGGTTTGCAAGCGGATGTGGTGCAGTGGCAAGCCCAGGCTTTGGCCCTCACCCAAAATGCGGTTTGGCCGAGTGTGGACCTGAAGTACCCCTCTCAACTGGAGGTGGCGGGTAAACAACTTCAAGCGGTCTGGGATGGTTTTTCAGCAGCTCTGGATTTGGCCGGTTTGGCTCAAACCGACCCTGCCGCAGCCTTGCCTTCGGTGCCTGTTTGGGCCGACGAAATTCGACGCTTGCGCGGTGACACGGGCAAAGAGGCAGCCCCCGTTGCAGAACAAGCCAAAACCGAAAAAACAGACAAACCCGCCAAGCCCAAATTGGATCCAGCGCAACGTCAGGCTCTGCGCGAAGCCGCCAGTGCTGCCGTCACGCCCGTGCTCGAAGCGGTTGAAAAAGAAGCCGCTGAGGGTCAAGGAAAAGCGTCTGCTGAAGCTGCAGTGGCTTTGCGTGCGGTGCTCAAAGTTCACGGCAAGCATCTGGACACGGTCTTGGATGAGCGTGTGCACTTGGCCTTGACCGCAGCGGGCGAACTCGAAGGCTGGCAACGCTGGCGAGCCGACCAGATCCGTCAAGACCTGGTGGCTCAGGCTGAAGCTTTGCTTGGTCAAGACAAAACCCCCACCGTGGGGGGGCGCAAAATGCAAGACAAGCTGCGCCAACTGCGTGAAAGCTGGAAGCAAACCGACCAAGGTGGCCTGCCCAACCACGCTTTGTGGAAACGTTTTGACGCGGCTTGCAACGAGGCCTACAAAACAGTGCTGTTGTGGCTGGAGCAAATCAAAAAAGAATCGGCCGACCACCGTGCGCAGCGTGTGGCGCTGATAGAGGAAGTCAAAGCTTTCACTGCCGCGCATGCCGACAGTGAAGACTGGCGTGGCCAATTGCGGGCTTTGCACCAGTTTGCGGACCGTTGGCGCAATGCTGGCCACTTGAGCGAAAAGTCATTTGCTGAAATGCAGTCTCAGTGGAAAGCCCTTTTCAAGGCCGCAGCAGCCCGACTGGAGGCCGCACAAAAGGCCAGCATTGAGCGCCGCCAAGCCTTGATCCAAGAGGCCCGCGAGCTGGGCGCGGCTGCGGCTTTGCGCGTGGATGCGGTGAAGGCTTTGCAAACCCGTTGGCAAACCGAGGCCCAGTCCGTGCCTTTGGACCGCAAAACCGAGCAAAAATTGTGGGAAATTTTCCGAGCTCCCCTGGATGAAGCTTTCCAGCGCAAGGGCTCTGAGCGCCAGCACGTGTCCGCCCCCTTGAATGCACACGACCGCATGGTGATCGACGCCTCTCAAGCTTTGGAAGCGGCCAATGCCAGTGGCGATGCCACCAAAATTCGTGCCGCCATGGCCGCACTCGACGCCGCTTTGCGTGGCCAAGCTGCAGCGGTGTTGGCTGAAAAAACGAGTCCTGCCCCAGAGGTTCGGGCCGAATTGCCCGCATCCGGTGCTGCGTCTGATCAAGATGCCGCTCCTTCTGACGGCGAAGGCTCGGACATGGCCAAGGCGTCTGCTCCATCGGCTGAAGGTCAGGAAGTGTCCGGCGACACGGGTGCACAGAGCGACGCTGCGGCGCCACCTGTGGCCAAAGTGCAAGCGCCCAAACGGGTGGTGGCGGTTCGGGGCGATGACCGTCCTGGACAAAAGAAAACCGAAGCGCCAGCCCCCACAGGCCGCCGCGATGCGCGTCCGGGCGAACGCTCAGGCCGTCCCGGCGAGCGCATGGGCGAGCGTGGCCAGCCTCGCATGGGCGAGCGCGATCGCTCTGGCCGAGGTGACTTTGAGCAACGGCCAGATCGTGGACCCCGTTTGGGTGATGCCGCTTTCCGTGCTCAGCGCGAGGCCTTGGAGCGTGCTGAGATGTCTTTGCGCAAGCTGGCCGCCCAAGCCCATGGTGAGACCCTCACGCGTCTCATGGGGGCTTGGCAAGAGCGTCAAGCCGATGCCTTGCCGAGCACACAGGAGTTGGGCCGTGCCGTCAATGCATCGACCCGCCAGGTCTGGACTCAGGCCCTGAGTTCACCGGCCAAAGAGAGTGCCTCAACGGCCTTGCTTCGCCTTGAAATGGCTGCTGAAGTGCCCACGCCTGCCGAACAGTTGTCCGCGCGTCGTGCCCTGCAATTGCAATTGCTCACACAGCGCAATCAACCCGGTCCTGCAGAGACTTGGGCCCAGGATGTGGCTCAGGTGTTGTCAGGTCCGCACGACGAGGTGTCGGCACGTCGTTTGCAAAACGCCTTGAAAGGGTTGCTCCGCTCGTGATTGGACACTGATGTGCTGATGACCAGGCCCTCTTCCAAAGGGTTGGTTATCGCATCAGTGGCCGGGTGGCTTGCTCTTTGGGTGCAAGGTCAACCCTTTCAGTTTGGCCATTTGCCCAGAGTCTCATTGCCTGTGCCCTGAGCGGGGTGTGGTCGAGTGACCAGTCGCTCAGCACTTGGCGCAGGGTGTGGGGCGTTTCCAACAAGGAATGGTCAGCAGCTTGGTGGGTATGGCCATGAATCAGGTGGCGGCTGTCGGCGGCTTTTAACCAAGCCAGGCTGGTCGCGGTGTCTGCATCGGCATAGACCGCATCGCTGCGTTTTTGCGATTCGCTGTGCATGCGCATGGCACGGGCCAAGCGCAGACGCTCGTGCAACGGTTGAGCCAAAAAGGCATGCTGCCAATCGTCGCTGCGAACTTGCAGGCGAAAGCGTTGATACTCCAAATCGGCCACACACAAGGCGTCGCCATGGCTGAGCAACAGGCGCAAATCGCCCCATTCCAACACAGTGGGGTCGCTCAGGGCCTGCACCCCACAGCTGGACAAAAAGTTTTGCCCAAGCAAAAAGTCCCGGTTTCCAGGCATGAAGCCCACGGTGATGCGCTCAGTGGTTTGGCGCAAAGTGTCCGCACAGGCCTGCAAAAATGGGTCACTGTCCACCGCGTCATCACCCACCCAGACTTCAAACAGGTCGCCCAAAATCAGGACCGCCTGCGCTGAGGTCGTGTGCATGAAATGTCGCCAAGCTTCGAAGGTGGCCGTCTCGGCAGACTGCAGGTGCAGGTCCGAGATCAGGTCCACGCATTGCCAAGTTGCCGGAGCCCTCAAGTGCCCGAGCTTGAGGGCGTCGGGTGCTGACCCGTTGGGCATGGCGTTGTCAATCAGAGGGCGACGGCCTTTTCGATCACTACGTCTTCTTTAGGCACATCGCCGTGACCGCCCTTGTTGCCGGTTTTCACGCCCTTGATCTGGTCCACCACCTCGGTGCCGCTGACGACTTTGCCAAACACGGCATAGCCCCAACCTTGCATGGAAGGGGCCGTGTGGTTCAGAAAACCGTTGTCCGCCACGTTGATGAAAAACTGTGACGAGGCCGAGTGAGGGGCCGAGGTGCGGGCCATGGCCACGGTGTACTCGTTGTTTTTGAGGCCGTTGTTGGCTTCGTTTTCGATGGTGGCATCGGTGGGCTTTTGGTTCATGCCAGGTTCAAAACCTCCGCCTTGAATCATGAAGCCCGGAATCACACGGTGAAAAATGGTGTTGTTGTAGTGGCCCTTGTTCACATAGGACAGGAAGTTGGCGGTGGATTTAGGGGCTTTTTCCGCATCGAGTTCGAGGGTGATGACGCCGTAGCCAGTGATGTGCAGTTCGACTTGGGGGTTGCTCATGGTGTTACTTCAACAAAGTGATGGATTGAATGAGGACCGGTGTCCGGGGGACATCGGCGGGAAAAGGACCGCCCGCACCGGTGGGGGTGGTCCTGATTTTTTGGACCACGTCCATGCCGGACGTGACTTTGCCAAAAACGGTGTAACCATACAGTTGGGGTGCACCCAGCAGCTGGGCGCGGGCCACGTTTTCGTAAACGCGGCCTTGGTATTGGAATTTGGCCACGGGATCGCCATCGGGGATGGGCGTGGGGTCCAAAAATGCGTTGTCCACCACATTGATGAAAAACTGAGCGGTGGCCGATTGCGGGTCGTTGGTGCGTGCCATGGCCAGCGTGCCGGTGGTGTTTTTCAGGCCTGCGGCCAGAGATTGGCGTCCTTCGTGTGGCACCGGGGCGCGGGTTTTCTTTTCTTTGTATTGCGCGTCATAACCGCCCCCTTGCACCATAAAACCTGCAATCACGCGGTGAAAAATCGTGCCGTCGTAGTGCTTGTCGTTCACATATTGCAAAAAGTTGGCCACGGTTTTGGGGGCCTTGTCGGCATAGAGTTCAGCGTCTATATCACCCATGCTGGTGCTGATGCGGACTTTGGTGGTGTTGCCTGTGCTGCCAACGGTTTGTGCTGGGGCTGTCACGGGGAAAAACGAGGCCAAAACAAAGGCCAATGCGGCCCATGTGGTCAGTCTGCGTTGGTGCAGCTGGGGGGCGAGTGCGGTCTGGGTCATGTGGTTGCCAAGGTCCAGGGTGTCGTTCAGGGTGTTTTCAGGGTTTGCTCGGTGGCCAGTTTTTTGCCTTGCAACCTGGCCGCAGGCGCACCCGATTTCAGGGCTTGTGCATAGGCTTGGGCGGCCAGTGCCAAATGGGTATCCCCCAAGTTTTCCAGTGCCAAAGCATAGTCGGGGCGTGCCTTGATGGCTGCTTGCAAGGACTCAAGCGCTTCTTCATGACGGTTGTCTTGGGCCAGGAGCACGGCCAGGTTGTTGTGGGGTTCGGCCAACTCAGGAAAAGATTGCGTTAACGCCTTGAGGGTCTGGATTGCCGCCTGGGTTTGTCCCAAACCTGCCTGAATATGGCTTTGCAGCAAGCGCATTTGCGGGTCTGTAGGAGCAGTTTGGAGCCGAAGATTGGCCAGTGCCTGGGCTTTTTGCCATTGTCCACTGCGCACCAGGGCGTCAACATCGGTGTAAATGTCGGCGCGCAGATGCGTGCTGAATGCCAGCAGGGCACCCATCCAAGTCAGTGTGAGCAAATGTCGCATGCAAGCCAAAAGAAAGGGTGTGTAGGTGTCGGGTCCGATGGCTGCAAAGTGCTGCAGGGGGCCGCAGGTCGGGGATATACTGAAGGGTCATTGTAACGGAGCGCTGGGTCAGCCCCATGCCCGAGACTTCTTCGCCGCACAGCTTCACTGCGGCCTTTTAGAACGCTTTTTCCGGTCCAATGCGCCTGTGCCAAGGTGGTTTGATCCGGTGTTCTCATTTCCGATAATTTTTGTGGTTTGACATGAGTCTGCGCATTTTCAACACGCTGAGCCGTGCTGTTTCCGATTTCACGCCTGCCGAGCCCGGCCATGTGCGAATGTACGTTTGTGGCATGACGGTTTATGACCTTTGCCACTTGGGGCACGCCCGTTCCATGATCGCTTTTGACGTGGTGCAGCGCTGGCTCAAGGCCAGTGGTTACCAAGTCACTTATGTGCGCAATGTGACCGATATCGATGACAAGATCATCAAGCGTGCCTTGGAAAACGGTGAAACCATCCGCCACCTGACCGACCGCATGATCGACGCTTTGCACCAAGACGCGGACGCCCTGGGCATTGAGCGCCCCCAACACGAGCCCCGGGCCACCGACTTTGTGCCCCAAATGCTCAGCATGATCGGCACGCTGGAGCAAAAAGGCCTGGCTTACCGGGCGGGCAATGGCGACGTGAATTATTCGGTGCGCAAGTTTGCCGGTTACGGCAAGTTGTCCGGCAAGTCGCTGGACGAGCTGAATGCTGGCGAGCGTGTGGCCGTAGAGACCGACAAGAACGACCCGCTGGACTTTGTGCTCTGGAAGAGCGCCAAACCCACCGAGCCCGACGACGTGAAATGGGCCAGTCCCTTTGGCACGGGCCGACCCGGTTGGCACATCGAGTGCTCGGCCATGGCTTGCGAGCTGCTGGGGCAGACCTTTGACATCCACGGCGGCGGTGCCGATTTGCAGTTTCCGCACCACGAAAACGAGATCGCCCAAAGCGAGGGTGCCAACGGCCAGCTCTTGGCCCGCTTTTGGATGCACAACGGCTTCATCAATGTGGACAACGAAAAGATGTCCAAGAGCTTGGGCAACTTTTTCACCATCCGTGACGTGCTCAAAGAATTCGATGCCGAGACGGTGCGTTTTTTCATTGTGCGCAGCCACTACCGCAGCTCGCTCAATTACAGCGATGTGCACCTCAATGACGCCAAAGGCGCTTTGAAGCGCTTGTACACCGCCTTGCAAGCTGTGCCGCCCGCAACAGTGTCCATCGACTGGGCTGACCCTTTGGCTGCTCGATTCAAGGCCGCCATGGACGAAGATTTTGGGACGCCCGAGGCGGTGGCCGTGCTGTTTGAGTTGGCAGGCGAAGTCAACCGCAGCGGCTCGGCCGAGCGTTCGGGCTTGCTCAAAGCCTTGGGCGGCTTGCTGGGCTTGCTGCAAACCGACGCCACGGCTTACCTGCAATCCGGTGCGGGTTTGGATGAAGCGGCCATTCAAGCGCAGATTCAGGCACGAGCCGACGCCAAAAAGGCCAAAAATTTTGCCGAAGCTGACCGCATTCGCAACGATTTGCTGGCCCAAGGCATTGTGCTCAAAGACTCTGCTGCGGGAACGACTTGGGAGTCGGCGCAGTGACTGTTTTGAGCAGCAAAGATTTGACACCCGTGACGCCCGCCTATTGGGCCGAGGCCTGCGCGCACCTGGCCGATAAAGACCGGGTCATGAAAAAACTGATTCCCCAGTTTGGCGATGCCATTTTGGAAACCCGGGGCGATGCCTTCGTCACTTTGGCCCGGTCCATCGTGGGCCAACAAATTTCTGTCAAGGCGGCTCAATCGGTGTGGGACCGTTTTTCGGCCTTGCCCAAGCGCATGACCCCTGCCGCCGTGCTCAAGCTCAAAGTCGATGACATGCGTGCCGCCGGTTTGTCGGCCCGCAAGGTGGAGTATTTGGTGGACTTGGCGGTGCATTTCAGCTCCGGCACCGTGCACGTCAAAGCGTGGAACGAGATGGACGACGAGGCCATCATTGACGAGTTGGTGGCCATTCGAGGCATTGGCCGCTGGACCGCCGAGATGTTTCTCATTTTCTACCTCATGCGCCCCAATGTGTTGCCACTCGATGATGTGGGTTTGATCAACGGCATCAGCCGCAATTATTTTTCAGGTGAGCCGGTCAGCCGCAGCGACGCGCGCGAGGTCGCGCAGGCCTGGAGTCCTTACGCCACCGTGGCGACTTGGTATATTTGGCGCTCGCTGGACCCTGTTCCCGTGGCGTATTGAGGGGTTGGACGTGGCGTCCACCCGGTTATGAACAAGGAGTAAAACTTGGCCAAAAAAACATTTCTCGACTTTGAGCAGCCGGTTGCCGAACTCGAAGCCAAGATCGAAGAGCTGCGCTATGTGCAAAGCGAGTCGGCGGTGGACATCACCCTCGAAATCGATCAACTGAGCAAAAAAAGTCATCAGCTGACCAAGGACATTTACAGTGATTTGTCGCCTTGGCAAATCACCAAAATCGCTCGCCACCCGGAGCGCCCCTATACGCTCGATTACATCCAAGGCATCTTCACCGACTTTGTCGAGATGCATGGTGACCGGCACTTTGCCGATGATTTGTCCATTGTGGGTGGTTTGGCCCGCTTCAATGGCCAAGCCTGCATGGTGCTGGGCCAGCAAAAAGGACGAGACACCAAAGAGCGAACTTTGCGCAACTTTGGCATGAGCAAGCCCGAGGGCTACCGCAAAGCCTTGCGCCTCATGAAGACGGCCGAAAAATTCAAGCTTCCAGTGTTTACTTTTGTTGACACACCCGGCGCGTACCCTGGCATTGACGCCGAAGAGCGTGGTCAGTCCGAAGCCATTGGCCGCAACATTTTCGAGATGGCCCAACTCGAAGTGCCCATCATCACCACCATCATTGGCGAAGGTGGCTCTGGCGGTGCATTGGCCATTTCTGTGGCCGACCAAGTCTTGATGCTCCAGTACTCGGTCTACTCGGTCATCAGCCCTGAGGGTTGCGCCTCCATTTTGTGGAAAACCAGCGAGAAAGCCGAAGTGGCCGCCGAAGCCTTGGGCATCACGGCGCACCGCTTGAAAGCTTTGAGTCTGGTCGACAAAATCGTCAATGAGCCTGTGGGTGGGGCGCATCGCGACACCGCTCAAATGGTGTCTTTCCTCAAGCGTGCTTTGGGGGATGCATGGCGTCAAGTGGCCGACCTCAAACCCAAGGAACTGCTGGAGCGTCGCTACGAGCGACTGAACAGCTACGGCCGATTTACCGATACCAAAGCAGCCAAGTGAGTGCGCTGGGGGTTGACGAGTCGCTTGCATGAACCCCAATCTTGAGCAGGCCCTGGCTGATTTCAGCCCGGGCCTTCCTTTTGCCGTGGCCTTGAGCGGTGGGGCCGATTCGACCGCGCTGCTGTTGGCCTGTGAACGACGTTGGCCAGGACAGGTGAGGGCGGTGCACATTCACCATGGCTTGCAAGAGGCTGCCGATGGTTTTGAGACACACTGCCGAGCACTTTGCGAGACATTGGCCTTGCCCTTGGCGGTGCGCCGGGTTCAGGCTGCTCATGCCCCCGGTCAAAGCCCAGAAGATGCAGCCCGCCAGGCCCGCTACCTGGCGCTGGCCGAGGCGGTACAAACCGAATGGCCCGAGGTGCGTGATGTGGCTTTGGCCCAGCACGCGGACGACCAAATTGAAACCCTGCTCATTGCTTTGTCTCGCGGCGCAGGTTTGCCGGGGTTGGCCAGCATGCCGGCGCACTGGCAGCGACAGGGCTTGAACTGGCACCGCCCTTGGTTGGCTGTGCCGGGTGCGGCCCTGCGTGTTTGGCTGCA
Source organism: Limnohabitans sp. 2KL-3 (assembly GCF_001269405.1). NCBI lineage: Bacteria > Pseudomonadati > Pseudomonadota > Betaproteobacteria > Burkholderiales > Comamonadaceae > Limnohabitans > Limnohabitans sp. 2KL-3. Next base: position 76,011 of record NZ_CXON01000016.1, on the reverse strand, counting down.
AAGCCAAGGGCAAACTTGGGTTGAAGACCCCAGCAACACGGACGAGCACTTGACCCGTAACCGCATTCGTGCCCAAGTACTGCCCGCTTTGTCCAAAGCGTTGCCTGCTTTTCGCGCCACATTTGCCCGCAGCGCCACCCACGCAGCACAGGCCCAAGAGGTCTTGAACGAGGTGGCTGCGCAAGATTTGACTCAGGTGGGCGTGCCACCACGCATCCAGGCTTTGCAGCAACTCAGCCGTGCCCGCCAAGCCTTGGTGCTGCGACACTGGTTGAGGCAACACCACGCCACCACGCCCAGCACTGCGCAGCTGCACGAGTTGCTCGACCAAGTGGCGGCCTGTACCACCCGTGGGCATCGCTTGCACCTGAAAGTGGGGCAAGGCTTTGTGCTGCGTCAAGCCAGCCAGCTGTCTTGGACGAGGGCCTGAACCCTGCTGGGCTTGATGGCCAGCAGGCCTGCATGAGCAGGTCAAGAAGGTGTCAGGCCGATGGGTACAATCTAGGGTTTGTCCGATGCTCGCAGCAGTGAAAACAGACACCTGTTGCCCAGTTTTTTTATCAATTAAACACTCAAGATGGCTTTGATCGTTCACAAATACGGCGGCACCTCGATGGGCTCCACCGAGCGCATTCGCAATGTCGCCAAGCGCGTGGCCAAGTGGGCCCGCGCTGGCCACCAGATCGTGGTGGTCCCCAGCGCCATGAGCGGCGAAACCAACCGCCTGCTCGGCTTGGCCAAGGAGCTCGCCCCCGCCAAACCGGGCAACGACTACAGCCGCGAACTCGACATGCTGGCCTCGACCGGCGAGCAAGCTTCGTCGGCCCTGCTGGCCATTGCCTTGCAGTCCGAAGGCCAGCCTTCGGTCAGCTATGCAGGCTGGCAAGTGCCCATCAAGACCAACAGCGCTTTCACCAAAGCCCGCATCGAATCGATTGATGATGTGCGAGTTCGCGGTGATTTGAACGCGGGCAAGGTTGTGATCATCACCGGCTTCCAAGGCGTGGACGACCAGGGCAACATCACCACGCTGGGCCGTGGCGGCTCCGACACCTCAGCCGTGGCTGTGGCTGCTGCACTCAAAGCCGACGAATGCCTGATCTACACCGATGTGGACGGCGTCTACACCACCGACCCCCGCGTCGTGCCTGAAGCCCGTCGCCTGCACACCGTGAGCTTTGAAGAAATGCTCGAAATGGCATCGCTCGGCTCCAAAGTCCTGCAAATCCGTTCGGTGGAGTTCGCAGGCAAATACAAAGTGCCCATGCGCGTGCTGTCGAGCTTCACGCCCTGGGACATCGACATCAACGAAGAAGCCGCATCCGGCACCCTGATCACTTTTGAGGAAGACGAACAAATGGAACAAGCCGTCGTTTCCGGCATCGCATTCAACCGCGACGAAGCCAAAATTTCCGTGTTGGGCGTGCCCGACAAGCCCGGCATTGCCTACCAAATCCTGGGCGCTGTGGCCGACGCCAACATCGAAGTGGATGTGATCATTCAGAACCTGAGCAAAGACGGCAAGACCGACTTCAGCTTCACGGTGCACCGCAACGATTACGCCAAGACCATTGATTTGCTCAAGGAAAAAGTGCTGCCTTCATTGGGTGCAGCCGAAGTGTTGGGCGACGCCAAGATTTGCAAAGTGTCCATCGTTGGCATCGGCATGCGCAGCCATGTGGGCGTGGCCAGCAAGATGTTCCGCAGCTTGAGTGAAGAAGGCATCAACATCCAGATGATTTCAACCTCCGAAATCAAGACTTCGGTCGTGATCGATGAAAAATACATGGAATTAGCAGTGCGTGCCTTGCACAAAGCCTTCGATCTGGACCAAGCCTGAGCTATAATTTACGCATTGGAAACGTGACCGAGTGGCCGAAGGTGCTCCCCTGCTAAGGGAGTATGGGGTGTAGAGCCTCATCGAGGGTTCGAATCCCTCCGTTTCCGCCAAGACCAAACCCTAAGTAGTTGATCTACTTAGGGTTTTTTCTTTTGTGGTGTTTGGAATTGGGTTCAGTCGACCCAGTTTGATCGGACAAACAATCCCATCAGCCTTCTTGGGTCAAGCTGAATTATTTGTGCAACCCGCGGTGTCTGAATCGCACCATGGGTGGAACTTCAGCCAATGGGCAAGTCTGGGCTGTTCAAAGCCACTTTTGCATGAAGCTGGCCTGGCCCGCTGCCGGGTCCAGCGCATAAGGCTCAAAGCCAAATCCGAGATAACTCTTCAAGGCCCGCGCATTGCCGGTCAACACTTCCAGCGTGAGCTTGCAGCAGCCGTGTTCTTTGGCGTGTTGTTCGGCGGCTGCCAGCAAAGCCTGACCGACGCCCGCGCCCCGGTGACCCGGCAGCACGGCGATGTCGTGGATGTTCATCAAGGGTTTCGCTTTGAAGGTCGAATATCCCTCGATGCAGTTGACCAAGCCCACAGGCGCATCGTCCAGCCAGGCGATGAAGCTGGCCGCATCGGAGCGTGCGGCCAAGTCATCGCACAGCCGCGCTTTCACATCCTGCGCCAATGCTTCGCCGCCGCCCATGGGGTCTTGGGCGTAGGCGTCCAGCAGCATCACCAGCGCGTTGCGGTGGGTTGGGTTTTGGTAATCAACGGGCAGGATGTGAAGTGGCATGGTCAGGCGGTGACAGGGGTCAAGAAGGAGCGCACATTGTCCTGCATAGCGGCCATCACATGGCCCGCCAATTGATGGGCCGTGATGGCGCTCAACGTCCAGCCCAGGTGGCCGTGGCCGGTGTTGTAGAACACGTTGGCTTTTTTGCCTGCGCCGACGCGCGGCAGCATGTTGGGCATCATGGGGCGCAGGCCAGCCCAGGGCTCGGCGCGGCGCGTGTCCACCCCGGGGAAGCAGTCGTTGACCCAGTTGACCAGGGGTTTGATGCGGTCGGCGCGGATGTCCAGGTCGATGCCGTTGAACTCGGCCGTGCCCGCGACGCGGAAACGGTCTGCGCCCAGGCGGCTGGTGACCAGTTTGGTTTCGTCATCGAGCAGGCTGACCTGCGGCGCCGCGGCCTGGCTGGCGGCGTCATTCAGGCCTACGGTGATCGAGTAGCCCTTGACAGGGTAGATGTTCAGGCGGTCACCCAGCTGCGCGGCCAAGCGGCGGCCGTGCACACCGGCGCAGACCACGATGCCGTCAAAGGTCAAGGTGTCCACTTGGCCTTGGTGCTTGACCTGCACGCTGGCGATTTGGCCATCGGACTGCACGTTCAGCACTTCGTGCTCGGTGAGGAACTTCACGCCCAGGCGTTCGCAGGCTTTGGCCAGGCCGAAGGTGAATTTGTGGATGTCGCCGGTGGAGTCGCTTTCGGTGAAATAGCCACCGTAGTACTGGCCTTGCAGGGTCGGCTCGATGGCTTTCATTTCGTCGGGTGTCACGGCGCGGCGGGGCAGGCCGCCTTGGGCCAGCAGCTTGGAGACTTCGCCCGCGTGGTCAAAGCCTTTTTTGTCGCGGTAGATGTGCAAGATGCCTTCGCGCTTGTGGTCAAAGTCGATGCCCTCAGCCTTGGCCCAGGCGAAATGATGTTCGCGCGACTCGATGGCCAGCCGTGCCGTGGCGATGGTGTTGTCTTTGTATTTGGGAATGGCCGCCACAAACTCGGCCATCCAGCTGAGTTTGTGCCAGGTGGGGGCGGGGTTCATGAGCAGCGGCGCATCGCTCTTGAGCATCCACTTCAGGCCCTTGATGATCGTGGACGGGTGTGTCCAGACCTCGGCATTGGAGGCCGACAGTTGCCCGCCGTTGGCATAGGACGTTTCCATGCCGGGGTAGCGGTTTTTCTCGATCAGGGTGACCTGGATGCCCTGTTGGGCCAGGGCGTAGGCGGAGGTGACGCCGGTGATGCCGCCGCCCACAACGACCATATGTTTTTTGACCATGGGATTTTTCATAGGAGTTCTCTAGTATCAACGTCTCAAACAGGTGGACACGCTGCGCACCGAATGTGCGCGGCATGACCCCCTCTGTTTGAAACCTGAGAGATTCACCTCGTATGAGGCTTGCTCCTGCGGTGGACCCCGGTGACGAACCGGGATCGCTCTTCAGAGTTTTTGACACGGATGTGTCGACCTGCATCGGTCCTTTGGCCTGAGAGTTTCCGGGGTGGTTGCTCCTTCGGCGCTGTCTGCGGTTGACAGTCTCTCCCGATGCGGGCGATGAATATGGTGTGTGGCTCTTCCTTTGCGCTTGTATCAGGCGTAGTCGCTCAGCGGAATGCAGCTGCAAAACAGGTTGCGGTCACCGTAGACGTTGTCAACCCGGCCCACCTGGGGCCAGTACTTCACGCTGCCCGGCACGCGCTGCGCTTGGGCGGCAGCGATCTCTCGGCTGTAGGGGCGGGCCCATTCGCTGCCGAGCAGGCTGTCTGCGGTGTGCGGCGCGTGTTTCAGCGGGTTGTTGTCTTGTGGCCAGGTGCCGGCTTCGACTTGGCGGATTTCTTCGCGGATGGCGATCATCGCGTCGATGAAACGGTCGATCTCTTCGAGTGTTTCGCTTTCGGTGGGCTCCACCATCAGGGTGTTGGCCACAGGGAAGCTCAGCGTGGGTGCGTGAAAGCCATAGTCCATCAAACGTTTGGCCACGTCCTCGGCCATGACGCCGCAGCTTTCCTTGAAGTGGCGCAGGTCCAGGATGCACTCGTGGGCCACATGGCCGTTGTCGCTGGCGTACAGCGTGGGGTAGTGGGGTGCCAGGCGCTTGCTGATGTAGTTGGCCGCCAAAATGGCCGACTCGGTGGCGTGTTTCAGGCCCTCGGCGCCCATCATGCGGCAGTACATCCAGCTGATGGGCAGCACGGCGGCATTGCCCAGCGGTGCTGCGCTGACTGCCCCCACACCGTTGACCGGCACGCCGCCTGTGGCGTGGCCGGGCAGATAGGGCACCAGGTCTTCCACCACGCACACCGGGCCGACGCCGGGGCCGCCACCGCCGTGCGGAATGCAGAAGGTTTTGTGCAGGTTCAGGTGGCTCACGTCGCCGCCAAACTCGCCGGGCGCAGCCACACCCACCAGGGCGTTCATGTTGGCGCCATCCACATACACACGACCACCGTGCTGGTGCACCAGCTCGCAGAGCTGCTTGACTTGGGTCTCGAACACACCGTGTGTGCTGGGGTAGGTGATCATCACTGCGGCCAAGTTGGCGCTGTGCTGCTCGCACTTGGCCTGCAGGTCGGCCATGTCCACGTTGCCGTTTTCATCGCACTTGGTCACGACAACGGTCATGCCGACCATCTGGGCGCTGGCGGGGTTGGTGCCGTGTGCGCTGGACGGGATCAGGCAGATGTTGCGGTGGCCTTGGCCTTGGGCGCGGTGGTAGGCCTGAATGACCAAGAGACCGGCGTATTCGCCTTGCGATCCGGCATTGGGCTGCAGGCTGATGCCTTTGTAGCCGGTGGCCTGGCACAGCCAGTCGCGCAGTTGCTGGTCAAGTTGGGCGTAGCCCTTGAGTTGCTCAGTTGGAGCGAAGGGGTGGACGTCCGCGAACTCGGGCCAGGTGATGGGGATCATCTCGCTGGTCGCGTTGAGCTTCATGGTGCAGCTGCCCAGCGGGATCATGCTGCGGTCGAGCGCCAGGTCCTTGTCGGACAGCTGGCGGATGTAGCGCAACATGCCGGTCTCGGAGTGGTAGCGGTTGAACACCGGGTGCGTGAGGAAATCGCTGGTGCGGCGCAGCTCGGTTGGGATCAGCGGCTCGACGCCTTTTTCAAACGCATCGAAGCTGGGCAGAGATTGGCCCGGGGTGGCGGATTCGGCGGCGAACACTTGCCACAGGGCTTGGATGTCCTCGCGCGTGGTGGTCTCGTCCAGCGAGATCGACACGCTCTTGTCACAAGCCTTGCGCAGGTTCATGCCCGCCTGCCGGGCCCGTTCGATGAGCGAGGCCGAGGATTCGCCGATGGCGATCCACACGGTGTCAAAGGCGGTTTCTTTGCGCAGCTTGAAGCCCAGGCTCTGCAGGCCTTGCGCGAAGATCGCGGTGTAAGCCGCCACGCGACGGGCAATGCGCTTCAAGCCTTCGGGGCCGTGGTACACGGCGTACATGCTGGCGACCACGGCGGGCAAGACCTGCGCGGTGCAGATGTTGCTCGTGGCTTTTTCGCGGCGGATGTGTTGCTCGCGGGTTTGCAGTGCCAGGCGGTAGGCGGGTTTGCCATGCACGTCCACACTCACGCCGACCAAGCGGCCGGGCAGCGAGCGTTTGTAGGCGTCGCGGCAGGCCATGAAGGCGGCGTGCGGCCCGCCTGCGCCCATGGGCATGCCCAAGCGTTGCGTGGTGCCGACCACGATGTCGGCACCCATCTCGCCTGGGGCCTTGAGCAGGGTGAGCGCCAGCAGGTCAGCGGCCACGATGAGTGCGGCGGTTTGCGCGTGGCTTTGGGCGGCGTAGCCACTGAGGTCTTCGACCAGCCCGGTGCTGCAGGGGTACTGCACCAGCGCGGCAAAGTGTTCGCCGTCCAGCGCAGCGGTGAAGGCGTCAGCACTCTGGGGCACCAGCACCTCAATGCCCAGGGGTTGGGCACGCGTCTGGATCACTTCGATGGTTTGCGGGTGGCAGGCGCGCGAGACCACGAAGATCTTGCTTTTGCTTTTGACGGTGCGCATCGCCAAGGTCATGGCCTCGGCAGCGGCCGTGGCCTCGTCGAGCATGGAGGCGTTGGCGATGTCCATGGCCGTCAGGTCGGTCACCATGGTCTGGAAGTTGACCAACGCTTCCATGCGGCCTTGTGAAATCTCGGCCTGGTAGGGCGTGTAAGCGGTGTACCAAGCGGGGTTTTCCAGAATGTTGCGCAGGATCACACCCGGCGTGTGCGTGCCGTAATAGCCCTGGCCGATGAAGCTCTTGAGCAACTGGTTTTGCTGCGCCATGCTTTTGAGTTCGGCCAGTGCGGCGGCCTCGGTCACCGGGGCGGGCAAGTCCATGGCCTGGGCGCGGGCGATGCTGCGCGGCACGATGGACTCGATCAGGGCGCGGCGCGAGGCCTCGCCGATCACGCTGAGCATGTGCTGTTCGTCGGCAGCGCTGATGCCAATGTGGCGGGCGATGAATTCGGACGGGTTTTCGAGTTCGCCCAAGGGCTTGAGGGTGGACATCAGCATGTGTGGCTCCGTTTAAAACTTTCGGCAAGTGGCACGGTGTGCCATTTGCCCAAGGTTCTGGATGGGAGGGCGTGGTGTTTGTCATGCCCGACCAGATCGGGCATCCATGTCTTTCATTGGCGACCATCGTCCTTGACAAGATGAACCCCGGATCAAGTCCGGGGTGACATGAGCAGGTTCAGCCAGCAGAAAACTGCTTGTAAGCCGTCTCGTCCAGCAGGGCATCGGTTTGCGCCGGGTTGCTTAACTTGACCTTGAAGAACCAGCCTTTGCCCAGCGGGTCGGTGTTGGCGAGTGATGGGTCGCCGCGCAGTTCTTCATTCACCTCGGTGACTTCGCCGTCCACGGGCATGTAAACGTCGGCGGCGGCCTTGACCGACTCGACCACGCCAGCGACTTCTTTGGCCGCAAAAGACTTGCCGACTTCGGGCAGGTCCACAAAAACCACATCACCCAGCGCATCTTGCGCGTGGTGGGTGATGCCGACGACGGCGGTGTCACCGTCAATTTGCAACCATTCGTGGTCTTCGGTGTACTTGATCATGAGGGGGCTCCTGGTGTGTGTTTGGAAATTAAATCGGGGTCAGATCCCAATTGTTTGGCTTGAATGAGTGTGTGGATTTAATTGGGATCTGACCCCGATTAACGATTCAATGTGCCTTTAGCCGCGGAAATAGCGGTTGGGCACGAAGGGCAGGGCGCTGACTTCCATGAGCACGGCTTTGCCGCGCACCATGGCGTTCAGGCGTGTGCCTGCTGGCGCATATTCTGCCTGCACATAGGCCAGCGCCACAGGCCGATCGGCGGTGGGGGCGAGCAAGCCGCTGGTGACTTCTCCCACTTTTTGACCGGCGTCGTTGTGCAACTCGACATGCTCGCGCACCGGCACGCGCTCCAGGCCCACCAGGCCCACACGCAAGCGCTGCGCCGGGGCTGTGCCGTCGAGCTGCGCCAAAATTTTGTCGGCACCGGGAAAGCCGCCCGCCCGCGCGCCACCTGTGCGGCGCACCTTTTGCATGGCCCAGTTCAGGCCCGCTTCGACCGGGGTGGTGGTGGTGTCGATGTCGTTGCCATACAGGCACAGCCCGGCCTCCAAGCGCAGCGAGTTGCGAGCACCCAGGCCAATCGGCTTGACCTCGGGCTGGGCCAGCAGGCGGCGGGCAAAGGCCTCAGCCGCGTGGTCGGGCAGGGAAATTTCGAAACCGTCTTCGCCGGTGTAGCCGCTGCGGGTCACGTACAGGTCTGCGCCATCCACTTCAAAGGCCGCGCCGGTCATGAACACCAGTTTTTCCACACCGGGCAACAGGCGTTGCAAGGCGGTCACCGCTTGCGGGCCCTGCAGGGCCAGCAAGGCGCGGTCAAATTGCGGCGTGATGGTGCAGCGGTTGCCCATGCGCTCTTGGATATGGGCCAAATCGCCGTGTTTGCAGGCACCGTTGACGATCACAAAAATGTCGCCACCGTTGGCCACATCGCGGTTCACAAACATCAGGTCGTCGATGATGCCGCCCTCGTCATTGAGGAGCAGGCCGTAGCGCTGTTTGTTCACGCCAAGTCCCATCACATCCACCGGCATCAAGCTCTCGAAGGCGGCTGCGGCGTCCGGGCCGCTCAGGCACAACTGGCCCATGTGTGAGACGTCGAACAAGCCTGCCGCGTTGCGGGTGTGGTGGTGCTCGGCGACCAGGCCAGCGGGGTATTGCACCGGCATGCTGTAACCGGCAAAAGGCACCATGCGTGCGCCCAGCTCGGTGTGCAGCGCGTTCAAAGGGGTAGTGAGCAGGTCGGCAGCAGCGGTCACAAAAAACTCCAAGGGCAATGAAAAACCACAGCACATGCTGTGGCGCTTGCCCTCGCTGTCCGCTTTACCTGAGAGATTCGCCGGTAACCTTCAGCCCAAAAGCCAAACGTTCTGCGGGTTGCTCCTTCGGTGGATGCCGTGGCCCGATGGCCCGGCACCTCTCTCCAGTGAGGTAACGCCTTGATGAAAAGCGTTTTGTCAGTCCTTTTGCCTGAGCGTTCAGCAGTTTTTCAAACCGCCTGCGCCTTCGGCGGCCTGACTTGTTTCACAAGGGAAGACAAGTCAGGCACTCTCCTGACAGGGGTGGATTCTAGCTTTATTTGTTGTAAATCCAGTCTCGCAAGGTCAAGGATATCTCGGGCACGTAGCTGATCAGCAGCAAACAGCCCAAGATGACCCCGATGAAGGGGATCAGGTCTTTGATGATCCGGTCCAGCGAAATCCTAGCCACCGTACACGCGGCAAACAGGTTCACGCCAAAGGGCGGGGTGATCATGCCCAGGGCCAGGTTGACGATCATCACCATGCCAAAGTGGATCGGGTCGATGCCAAAGTGCATCGCCACTGGCACCAGGATCGGGGCCAACACGATGATGGCCGCGCTGGTCTCGATGAACATGCCGATGATGAACAAGGCCGCATTGATGCCCAGCAAGAAATACATGGGCGACTGCAACACCTCTTGCAGCCAGGCACCAATGGCCGCTGGCACACCGGCACGGGTGATCATGAATGCAAACAAACCGGCATTGGCGATGATGAACATGATCACCGCGCTTGAAATGACCGACTTGCGCAGGATGTTGTACATGTCCTTGAAGCCGATTTCGCGGTAGATCACGGTGCCCACAATGAAGGAGTAAAGCACCGCCACGGCCGCTGCTTCGGTGGGTGTGAAGACGCCGCCATAAATGCCGCCGAGCACAATCACCGGCATGAGCAAAGCCCAGCTGGCTTGCCAAGTGGCCTTGCCAAAGCTCAAGCGACCGTCTCCATCATTTTTGCCCCAACCCATGTACTTGGAGTAAAGCCAGACGAACAGCATCAGGGCACCGCCAATGAGCAGGCCAGGGCCGACACCCGCGACAAACAATTCACCAATCGAAACTTCGGCAGAGACGCCAAACAAGATCATGGGAATGGACGGGGGGATGATCACGCCCAGCTCGGCCGAGGTGGCTTGCAAGGCGGTAGCCCAAGGCCTGGGGTAACCGTGTTTGATCAGGGCCGGAATCAAGATGGCACCGACGGCGAAGGTGGTGGCCACCGAGGAGCCCGAGACGGCTGCAAAAATCATGCAAGTCAGCACGCAGGTCATGGGCAAGCCCCCCTGGACACCACCCACAATGCTCTTGGCAAATTCGACCAAGCGGCGAGAAATGCCGCCGGTCTCCATCAGGTTGCCCGCCAAAATAAAGAAGGGAATGGCCGCCAGGGGAAACTTGTTGATCGAGTTGAACATTTCCTTGACGGAAATGAGCATGTTGGCGTTGGCGATTTGGATGCCAACTATCGCCGACAAACCAATCGAAACTGCCACCGATACCGTCAGTGCAAAGCACAGCAGCATCGTGAAAAGCATGGCTGAACTCATTGTGCGCTCTCCAATTCCATCCGCTGGGGATCCAGCCAAAAACCAATGATGCCAATGATGCTGAACACAGCGCCCACGGGCAGTGCCAAGTAGGCCCAGAACATGGAAACACCCTCAAGACCAATCATGGACTGCACACTGCCCCGGTTGGTGTAGTCCCAGCCCCACCACAAAATGATGCCGCACAGCACCAGGGCCGAAATGGCCACCACGGCGTCCAAAACGCGCTGCATGCGGTGACCGCTCAAGCGGTACAGCAAGTCGACGCTGACCATGGAGCCGGTGCGAAAAGCGGTGGGAATGCCAAGAAACACCATCCAGATCAGGCTGAATCGGATCAACACCTCGGTCCACTCCGCCGGAGACTCGAGGATGAAGCGCGTCACAATTTGGTGAATGGCAAAAGCCGAGGCCAGTGCCATCATCGCGCAGGCGACCATCATCGAGATGGCGGTGGTCCATTGCTCAAAGCGTAAAAATAATTGTTTCATGGGGCGTTTCTCGGCCAAATTGAAAAACGCCCGCCAGCCTAAACCGGTCGGGCGTTGCCAGAGGGCTCAAATCACTTGAAGTTGCGAATGCGGTCCAGGTTGGCCTTGCCGAACTGTTTTTCAAACTCGGCCATGGCTGGACCCATGGTGGCGACAAACTTGGACTTGTCCACGTTCTCGATGATGGTCATGCCTTTTTTGCGCAGCTCGGCCACGCCATTGGCATCGTCCTTGTCTACACGGGCGCGGTTGACCTTGACGGCCTCTTTGGCGGAGTCCAAAAAGATCTTTTTATCGGCGGCACTGAGCTTGTCAAACGTGCCCTTGTTCATCAAGATCACAGCAGGCGAGTAGACATGGCCTGTCAGTGTCAGGTGCTTTTGTACCTGATCAAAGTTGGCTGCCATGATGACCGACAGGGGGTTTTCTTGACCATCCACAGTGCCTTGTTGCAAAGCGGTGAACACTTCGGCGAAAGCCATGGGTGTGGTCACGATGCCCAAGCTTTTGTAGGCGGCCACGTGAACAGAGTTTTCCATGGTACGCATCTTCAGGCCTTTGAGGTCATCTGGACTGTTAACAGCGCGTTTGCTGTTGGTCATGTGGCGCACACCGTTTTCACCCCAAGCCAGGGCTTTCATGCCCTTAGGCTCGAATGTGGCCAGCAATTCTTGTCCGATAGGACCATCCAGCACAGCGCGTGCATGGGCTTTGTCGCGGAACAGGAAAGGCACGTCCAAGATTCGTGTCTCGGGCACAAAGTTGGGCACGGGGCCCGTTGAGGTAGTAGTCAACTCTTGCGTGCCCAATTGCACCGACTCAATCGACTCACGCTCTGAGCCCAATGAGGCCGAATAGAAGTTCTGTATCTTGATGCGACCATTGGTGCGCTTTTCAACTTCTTTGGCCAAGGTGTCGATGGCTTCGCCCTGGTGGGAGTTCTGGCCGACAGAGATGCTGTTGCGCATGGTGATTTGCGCAGAGGCGGTGGTCAGGATACCCATGGCCAAACTCAGGCCCAACATCAGTTTGCTCAATTTCATTCGAAAGCTCCTCGTGGATCGATGGACAACAACAAGCTGCGAATCAACTTGTCATACAAGTTGATTATGGTGTGATCATTGGCCGTTTGGCCTAGGGTTTTCGCGGGGTTGCTGTTGCATTGGCGACGTAGCGGGGTCGAGTCGAAAAAAAGAGGCCCCGCAGGGCCTCTTGAACTGAATGCGCAGGACTTACATGCCTGTGTAGTTGGGGCCGCCGCCGCCTTCGGGAGTGACCCAGATGATGTTTTGCGTGGGGTCCTTGATGTCGCAGGTTTTGCAGTGCACGCAGTTTTGCGCGTTGATCTGCAGGCGGTCTGAGTTGTCTTCGTTTTTCACGAACTCATAAACGCCAGCAGGGCAGTAGCGACTCTCTGGGCCAGCGTATTTGGACAGGTTGATGCTGACAGGCACCGAGGCATCCTTGAGCGTCAGGTGGGCGGGCTGGTTTTCTTCGTGGTTGGTGTTGCTGATGAACACGCTGCTCAAGCGGTCGAAGGTGAGCTTGCCATCGGGCTTGGGGTAGTCGATCTTGGGGCAATCGGCCGCAGGCTTCAGATAGGTGTGGTCGGCCTTGTCGCGCCGCAGTGTCCAGGGAATGTGGCCGCGCAGCACGAACTGCTCAAAGCCATTCATGAGGGTGGCCACCGTGAGGCCCTTCTTGAACCAAGTCTTGAAGTTGCGCGATTTGTTGAGCTCGGTGTAGAGCCAGCTGGCTTCAAACGCTTCGGGGTAGGCACTCAGCTCGTCGTGCTGGCGGCCGGCCACGATGGCGTCGTAAGCGGCTTCGGCGGCCAGCATGCCGGTCTTGATGGCGGCGTGGCTGCCTTTGATGCGGCTGACGTTGAGGTAACCGGCATCACAACCGACCAGCGCACCGCCTGGGAACACGGTCTTGGGCAGACTCATCAGACCGCCAGCGGTGATGGCGCGTGCGCCGTAACCTATGCGCTTGGCGTTGACTTCGCCTTGGTCGTTGGTGAAATACCACTTGATGTTGTTGTGGGTTTTCCAGCGCTGGAATTCTTCAAACGGGCTGAGCCAGGGGTTGGCGTAGTCCAGACCCACCACGTAGCCGATGGCGATTTTGTTGTCTTCCATGTGGTACATAAAGGCGCCACCGTAGGTGTCGTTGTTCATGGGCCAGCCAGCGGTGTGCATGACAAAACCGGGGGTGTGGCGTGAGGGGTCGATTTCCCAGACTTCCTTGATGCCGATGCCGTAGGTTTGTGGATCACGGCCTTCGTCGAGCTTGTATTTGGCGATCAGCTGCTTGCCCAGGTGGCCGCGTGCGCCTTCGGCGAACACGGTGTACTTGGCGTGCAGCTCCATGCCCAGCTGGAAGTTTTCTGTGGGCTCACCATCTTTGCCGATGCCCATATTGCCGGTGGCCACGCCTTTGACCGAGCCGTCGTCGTTGTAGAGCACTTCGGCGGCGGTGAAGCCAGGAAAGATTTCCACACCCAGGTTTTCGGCCTGCTGGCCCAGCCAGCGGGTGAAATTGGACAGGCTGATGATGTAGTTGCCGTGGTTTTGTGCACACTCGGGCAAGAAAATGCCGGGGGTGCGGGTCGCGCCGGTCTCGCTCAAGAAGCTCCAGGCGTCATCGGTCACCGGTTGGTTGAGCGGGGCGCCCAGTTCTTTCCAGTTGGGCAAAAGTTCGGTCAGGGCCTTGGGGTCCATGATGGCGCCCGACAAGATGTGCGCACCGGGCTCACCGCCTTTTTCCAGGACAACGACCGACACGTCGGTGCCTTTTTCAGCGGCCAATTGCTTGAGGCGGATCGCCGTGGACAGGCCGCCGGGGCCGCCGCCAACCACGACCACGTCGTATTCCATGGATTCGCGGGGGCCGTAAGTGCTCAGGATTTCTTCGGGGCTCATGAACTTCTCTTTAAGTGCAAGGGGTCAAAACAAATGCCCACACGGGGTGGTTCAGGGAGAGTGTCGGGCGTGTGACTCATTTTATGCGGCTCTGCCCGGCTTGCCCCGCACAATGGCGTCAACCGTTTTTGCCCGCAGGGGTTCATTCTTGAAGGAGTTGTCATGGCTTATGAAATCGATTTGTCCGGCCGCGTGGCCCTGGTGACGGGCGCTTCGGGTGGTTTGGGGGCTCAATTTGCCAAAACCCTGGCCGCAGCAGGCGCGGGCGTGGTGTTGGCCAGCCGCCGTATCGAAAAGCTCAAGGACTTGCGGGCCGAGATCGAAGCCGCTGGCGGCGACGCGCATGTGGTCGAGATGGACGTGACCGACCGCCACAGCATTGCAGCGGCCGTGGCGCATGCCGAAACCGAGATGGGCAGCATCGACATTTTGGTGAACAACTCGGGCGTGAGCACCACCCAGCGCATCCAGGACGTGACGGAAGACGACTACGACTTCATCATGAACACCAACGTGCGCGGCGCGTTTTTTGTGGCGCAAGAAGTGGGCAAACGCATGCTGGCCCGAGCCAAGGGGGCGGCGCCTGGCAGCTTCACGGGCGGGCGCATCATCAACATCGCCTCGATGGCGGGCCTGAAAGTTTTGCCGCAAATTGGTGTGTACTGCATGAGCAAGGCCGCCGTGATCCAGATGACCAAGGCTTTTGCGGTGGAGTGGGGCAAGTTCGGCATCAACGTGAACGCGATTTGCCCGGGCTACATCGACACCGAAATCAACCACCACCACTGGCAGACCGAGCAGGGCCAAAAACTCATCAGCATGCTGCCGCGCAAACGTGTGGGCCAACCGCAAGATTTGGACGCTTTGCTGATGCTGCTGGCCAGCGACCAGAGCCACTTCATCAACGGCGCGGTGGTGTCAGCCGACGACGGCTTCGCGGTGTGAGGGCCAAGCCATGAAGCTGGAGCTGCCTGAGCACAAAAAGCAAGTGTTTGAGTTGGTCATCCCCATCCGATGGGGTGACATGGACGCCATGGGCCACGTCAACAACACGGTGTATTTCCGCTACATGGAGACACTGCGCATCGACTGGTTTGAGGCCATTGGTTGCCAGGTCAACCCGCAAGGCCAGGGGCCGGTCATCGTGAACGCGTTTTGCAACTTCTACAAACAGTTCGAGTTTCCGGGCGACATCCTGGCCAAGATGTTTGTCAGTGACCCCGGTCGCACCACGTTTGAAAGCTGGTGCACGCTGGAGCGCACCGACCAGCCTGGTGTGATCTTTGCCGCAGGCGGGGCCACAACGATTTGGGTGGATTTTCCGAATCAAAAAGCCGTGACTTTGCCCGACTGGGTGCGGGCTTTGGTCAGCGACTGAGCGTGGTTGCTGTTTTGTGGGAGCGCACCCCCGTGCGCGAATGCCTTAAGCCGCAGCCTGGGTCGCTGAACCCACCGCACGCCATTGGTCGGCATGGTTTTCCAGCCAATCTTTCGACAAGGTGTCGCTGCCCACTTGCATGGGGTGAAAGTCTTTGCGGGTGTATTCCCAAACGGGTTTGGCCACTCGCCAGACCATGCCGTGACGGCCAAACAAGAACTTGCTGGCCGACCACCAAGTGGAGGGCTTGAAGAGCGTCTTGTCGTGCCACAGGTTGTTGACCGTCTGGCGAAACACGTCGGTGCTGAATTGCACCGTGACGTACCAAAACCAGCGCATGCGCCAAGCGTGGTTGCCGCCCAGGCGTTGGTACAGGTCAAAGGCCACGCATTTGTGCTCGGATTCTTCGGCCGCGTGCCAACGCCACAAGGTTTTCAGGGGCTCTTGCGCCCCGGCGAACCAGTCGCCGGGCTGGTCCATGCGCTCGAGAGTCAGGTCGCCAAAAATCGAGGTGTAGTGCTCAAAAGCGGCCGTGATGGCCAATTCGTGCAAATAGCCCTTGTCGCTTTTGCTGAAAAACTCTTCACGGCCTTTTTTCAGACGGCGCTCTGCGCGGGGGCCCCAATGGTTGACCAAGCCTTGCTTTTCAAGGTGGGCGTTGTAGAGGGCGTGCAGGTGGCGGTGGGTGGCTTCTTGCCCAATAAAACCTTTCGCGACACTTTTCAGGTCAGCGTTTTCTGGCGTGTCGGGCAAGGCTTTGGCACCGTTCTTGACCGCGTCGATGAAGGATTGTTCGCCCACCGGAAAGCTCATGGACAAGGCGTTGGCATAAGCCGTCATGAAGGCGTCGCCACCGTTCCAGTGGCGAGAAAACCCTTGGCTCAGGTCCACGCTCAAGCGACGAACGGTCAATTCAGTGGGGGAGTTTGCGTGTGTGCTCATGGGAGTGCCTTGCGTGATCGATCAGAATATGAGCATTGTTCAGGTTTTGCAAAGACCTTGCAACTCGCGATCTGCTCACATTTTTTGAAGGGCTTTTTCATGGCTTCAGCCAAAACCGCCAAAGCGACCCCGTCTGCCAAAGCCCCGTCCAGCCTGCGTCGCCAGCCATCGCAGGCCAGATCGCAGCAAACCATGCAAACCTTGTTCAAAGCCGCTGCTCAGATTTTGGACAAGGACGGTGAGGGCGGTTTGACCACGAACAAAGTGGCCGCCGCCGCCGGATTTTCGATTGGCACGCTGTACCAATACTTCCCCAGCAAAGAGGCCTTGATGCGGGCCATGGCCGCAAGGGGGCAAGATTTGGTGCTGCAAGCGCTTGAGCGCTATTTGAGTGAACTGGAAAACCAGCACGATGTGCAGCAAGTTGATGGCCGTGAACTTCTGGGCAAAGCCATCCGCATTTTGATTCGCGGTTTTGCCACCGGGGAGGGCCTCAGTCAGAGCCTGATTCGGACGTGCTGGACGCTGGAGCAGCCTGAGGAGACCGCCAGCGCCGTCAGGCAGGTGTCGGAGCGCTTGGCCATTTTTTTCGAGCGCATCCAGCATCCCGCCTTGCATTCACCGAGCTCGGCGCAATGGTTTGTGCTGACCCGTTCGGTGATTGGCACCTTGCGCAGTGCCAGCCTGGAAAAATCACCCCTGTTGGGCAGCCCGGCATTTGAGGCTGCTTTGCTGCAAATGGCTTGGGCCGTGCTGGCCCGGGACACCAGCCGATCTGTTTGAACCGGGCCTTGCGCTGGCCGCGCATCAATCACCTTGCACGATGCCTTCACGTCGGGGGTCGGCCCCACCAAACCACCCTTTGGGGGTGCGTTCAATGGCTTGCAAGCCGCTGGTCATCTCCATTTCGCGCACCTCGTGGCCACGCGCCTTGAGGGCTTCGATGGTGCTGCGCTCAAAGCGTTGGGCTTCCAGCAAAGTGGGGCCGCCCAGCGAGCCGAAGTTGGGCAGGTCAATCGCTTGCTGCGCGTTCAGGCCCCAGTGCAGCGTGCCCGTGAGCAGCTTGGCGGTGTAGTGGATGATGGCCGCGCCCCCGGGGCTGCCGCCGCTCATGAGCAGTTGGCCTGTGGCCTTGTCGAACACCAGGGTGGGCGACATGGACGAGCGAGGGCGTTTGCCGGGCTCGACCCGGTTGGCGATGGGGCGGCCCTGCGCGTCGGCAGGGACCAGGCTGAAATCGGTCAACTCGTTGTTGAGCAAAAAGCCACCAGGGCGAGTGGGGTCGGTGGTGACCATGCGGCGCGAGCCAAAAGCGGCTTCGATGGTGGTGGTCATGGCCACGGCGCGGCCTTGGGCATCGACCACGCTGATGTGGCTGGTGCCGTACTCGGTTTGTGTGGGCATGGGGGCGAAGCTGGTGGTTTGGCCTCCGGGCTGGCCTGCGGGGGCCGCTTTCATGGCCTGTGCACCGATGAGCTGACTGCGTTTTTGCAGATAGTCGGGGGCCAGCATGCTGCGCCAGTCACCAGCGGGTGCGCTCACAAAATCCGGGTCGGCCACGTACTGCGCCCGGTCGGCAAAAGCCAGGCGCGAGGCTTCGGTGTAGCGGTGCAGCCAGTCGGGCGAGGGCAGGCCGCCTGCCAGCTCGGGGCCTTGGGATTGGGTGTGGCCCAGCATGCCCAAAATTTGGCCTATGGCGATCTGTCCTGAAGACGGTGGCGGAAAGCCGCAAATGCGGTAAGCCCGCGATGCGGCCGTGTGGTCAAAACACAGGGCCTCGCGCATGCGGGGCTGGTAGCTGGCCAGGTCTTGCAGGCTGAGGGTGCCGGGGCGTGGTGCTTGTGCGGTGCGCGCCACCATGGCTGCCGCCACCGGCCCTTCGTGCAGGGCGCGGCTGCCCGCTTGGGCGATCGCGCGCAGCACATGGGCGTATTCGGGGTTGCGCAGCACATGGCCCACGGGCCAGGCCTGGCCATCGGCTTGGTAGAAAAAGCGCAGGGCCAGGGGATCTTTTTTGAGCAGTGCGTCGGCGTTCAGCAAGGCGTGCAAACGGGGGCTGACCCGAAAGCCTTGCTCGGCCAGCGTGATGGCAGGTGCCAACAACTGCGCCCAAGGCAGGCGGCCGTGTTGGCGGTGCGCCACCTCCAGCATGCGCACCGCGCCGGGCACGCCCACCGAATGGCCGCTTTGCACGGCATCCGCGAACGGCAGCGGTTGGCCTTGGTCCATGAACATCTCTGCGCGGGCACCAGCCGGAGCGGTTTCGCGCCCGTCGTGCGCGGTGACTTTTTGGCCATCAAAGTGCAGCAAAAACGCGCCGCCGCCAATGCCACTCGACTGCGGCTCCACCAGGCCCAGCACCATCTGCACGGCAATGGCCGCATCCAGCGCCGAGCCGCCTGCGCGCAGCACCTGGTGCCCCGCATCGGTGGCCAGCGGGTTGGCTGCAGCCACGGCCTGGCGCGTGTAGGCCCAGCCGGGTTTGGCCGTGTTGCCACTGGCCGCCTCGGGCTGGATGGCAAGATCTGGCACGCTGTAGCGCAGGGCATTGGCGGGTGGCTGGGTGGTGCAGGCGCTCAAAAGCGCCATGACCGTCAGGCTTAATGGCAAGTTGATTTTCATGGATCCTCCGTGGGGAGATGATGACAGCGATCCTTGTCTTAATTTGCACCTGTTCGGGTATTCACGCAGACCTGATCGGAGTTGTAGCCCCGAAAAAAAACAGGCCCCGCAGGGCCTGTCAACAGTCCACCTGAGCGCAACAGCTCACTTCGGAGCCAAGCGGATCGCGCCATCCAGACGGATCACTTCGCCGTTGAGCATGTCGTTTTCGATGATGTGTTTGGCCAATTTGGCGTAGTCCTGCGGGGTGCCCAGTCGGCTGGGGAAGGGCACACCAGCGGCCAGGGCGTCTTGCACTTCTTGCGGCATGCCAAACAGCATGGGGGTGCCGAAGATGCCGGGGGCAATCGTCATGTTGCGGATGCCGTTGCGGGCCAGGTCACGGGCAATGGGCAGTGTCATGCCGACCACGCCGCCTTTGGACGCGGCATAAGCCGCTTGGCCGATCTGGCCGTCATAGGCGGCCACGCTGGCGGTGCTGATCAGCACGCCGCGCTCGCCTGTGGCTTCGGGCTCGTTTTTGCACATGGCTTCAGACGCCAGGCGAATCATGTTGAAGGTGCCCACCAGGTTGACCATGATGGTCTTGGTGTAGACGGCCAGGCTGTGTGCGCCGTTTTTGCCCACGGTTTTTTCGGCCGGGGCGATGCCTGCGCAGTTGATGAGGCCCATGAGTTTGCCCATGGACACGGCCTGTGCCACCACGGCTTGACCGTCTGCCTCGTTGCTCACGTCGCACTTGACGAAAGCGCCCCCCAGTTCTTTGGCAATCGCTTCGCCCTTTTCAGCCTGCATGTCGGCGATCACCACCTTGCCGCCGTTGGCCGCCAGCATGCGCGCTGTGCCTTCGCCCAGACCCGATGCGCCGCCAGTGACGATGAAAACCTTGCCTTGAATGTCCATGTTTCGCTCCTGAATTTGATTGACGTTACGTCAACGTCAATTATGCCCTTTGGTCACGGGCGAGCGAAGGGCAGCCCGTCATAAAAAGAGGCCCAGCAAATCGGCCATCCCTGTGCCCCATCGAGTGCACTTACCGCAAACACGGTAGGTCCGTACCGGTTTGGTCGGATGTGCAAACAGCGCCAGTTTTTTTAGCATGGACAAGGTCACGGGTGCATGACCCGGTTGGCATCATGACAGGAGAACCGCATGGCTTCAGAACTCTCGTGGGACAGGAATGAAACGGTTTTGGAGCGCACCGACGACAACTGGCGTCAGGCGTGTGCCTTGTTGGCCACGGCCGATATCCGTGTCGGGGGCGGCCGACCTTGGGACATGCGGGTGCATCACCCGGCCACGTTTGACCGCATCCTGACGCGGGGCAGTCTGGGCTTGGGGGAAAGTTATATGGACGGCTGGTGGGACTGCGACGAGGTGGACGAGTTGATCACCCGGATTTTGCGGGCGCGGCTGGACGAGCAGGTGGGTCGGGCCGGGTGGCTGTGGGCATCGCTCAAGGCGCGGCTGACCAATTTGCAGTCGCCACACCGGGCTTGGCAGGTGGGGGAGGTGCATTACGACTTGGGCAACGATTTGTACGAGGCCATGCTGGACCCTTCCATGGCCTACAGCTGCGGCTATTGGCCGGTGGCCCAAACCTTGGCTCAGGCGCAAGAGGCCAAGTTGGACCTGATTTGCCAAAAGCTGCAGCTGCGACCGGGCATGACGCTGCTGGACATCGGTTGCGGCTGGGGCAGTTTGATGCTGTTTGCGGCCCGGCATTACCGGGTGCAGTGCGTGGGGCTGACGGTGTCCAAAGCGCAAGCCCGGCTGGGCGCAGAAAAGTCGCGGGATTTGCCCATCCGTTTTGAGTTGACCGATTACCGGCAGTTCAACCTGAAGGGTGAGCAGCGCTTTGACCGCATCGCCTCGGTGGGCATGTTCGAGCATGTGGGGCACAAAAACTACCGCGCTTACTTTGACATGGCCCGGCGTTGCTTGCGTGACGACGGCTTGTTTTTGCTGCAAACCATCGGCAAAAACAGGGCGGGGTCGGGGATTGACCCCTGGGTTGAAAAATACATTTTTCCCAATGGAGCGTTGCCCTCTGCCTCTGAAATCGCGTTCTACAGCGAAGATGATTTCGTCATGGAAGACTGGCACAACTTGGGCGAGGACTACGACAAGACCCTGATGGCCTGGCATGAGCGCTTTGAGGCGGCATGGCCTGCGCTGAAAGACCGCTATGGCGAGCGCTTTTACCGCATGTGGCGCTATTACCTGCTGTGCTGTGCGGGCACTTTCAGGGCGCGTGACAACCAGCTGTGGCAGGTGGTGCTGTCGCCCAGCGGCCACGCGGGGGGCTACCGCAGGCCGCTGGTGTGAGGGGATGGCGGCGCAGTCACTGACGAAAATCCAATCAGCCGCACAAAGCCGTGTTTCAATGCGCTGTTTCCATTTTTCGCTTGATGCGCAGCCCCCCATGTCCAGCCCTTCGTCTGCTCCGTCGTCCTTTTCCGTGCCCCAAGTCTGGCCCTTGTCGGCCCGGTGGTTTCTGGCCCTGGGGGCGATCAGTGCCTGCACCAGCGTGGTGTTCAGCGCCGCCTTTGCGCATTTGCCGGTCTTTGCCGCAGGCGTGCCCACGGCGGTGCAAACCGCTTTGAGCCAGCAGCAATTTCATTCGCTGGGTTTGTTGTTCACGGGGCTGGCGCTGCGGGTTTGCAGGCCTTCGCGTTGGCTGCAGGCGGCGGGCTGGCTCATGCTGATCGGTTTGCTTTTGTTCAGTTTCAACCTTTATGCCAGGCATGTGTGGGCTTGGGATACTTTGCGGTCCATGGTGCCATGGGGCGGCGCGGCGTGGATATTCGCTTGGCTGGCTTTGGCCCTGGGTTTGGTGCAGGGGTTTGGAAGAGTAAATCGACGGGCTTGAGTTGAAAGCTTTTTCCTATGAGGTCGATAGAAACTACTCATGAGTAGAAACCCTAGGTTGTTTTATGATTGCGACCAATGAGTTTTCTCATTCGATAGTTTTTATTAACCACCACAAGGAAATGACCATGTCCTCTTTGATCAATACCCAAGTTCAGCCTTTCAAGACCCAGGCCTTTCACAACGGCAAGTTCGTGCAAGTGTCCAACGAAACCCTCAAGGGCGAGTGGTCTGTGCTGATTTTCATGCCCGCAGCCTTCACCTTCAACTGCCCCACCGAAATCGAAGACGCCGCTGACAACTACGCCGAGTTCCAGAAAGCCGGTGCCGAGGTCTACATCGTGACCACCGACACCCACTTCTCGCACAAAGTCTGGCACGAGACTTCGCCTGCCGTGGGCAAGGCCAAGTTCCCCTTGGTTGGCGACCCTACACACACCCTGACACGCGCATTTGGCGTGCACATTGAAGAAGAAGGCTTGGCACTGCGCGGCACCTTCATCATCAACCCCGAAGGCATGATCAAGACCGCCGAAGTGCACTCCAACGAGATCGCCCGCGACGTGTCCGAGACCCTGCGCAAGCTCAAAGCCGCTCAGTACACCGCCGCCAACCCCGGCCAAGTGTGCCCCGCCAAGTGGAAAGAAGGCGCCAAGACTTTGGCTCCTTCCATCGACCTGGTCGGCAAGATCTAAATCTTGACGTCTGCGCCCTGTATTGCAGGGCGTTGAGTACAGCACAACAGGGCCACAAGCCCGATGTGTGCTGTCCTCAGCGATTTCCCCCAACCCCCTCTGTTCGAGGCCCCGCCACAAGCGTGGGCCTGGGACGAATGCAGCCTGAAACCGGAGAACACCATGCTCGACGACACCCTCAAAGCCCAATTGCAGCAATACCTGGCCCTGTTGCGCCATCCGATTCGCCTGATCGCCTCGCTCGACGACAGCGAGACGGGCGTGGAGATGAAGCAACTGTTGGAAACCATCGTGGGTCTGTCTGACAAAGTCTCACTGGACACCTCTGGCCACGACGCTCGCAAGCCATCTTTTGTGGTGGCGCGTGAAGGTCAAAGCACCGGCGTGCGCTTTGCCGGTTTGCCTCTGGGCCACGAATTCACATCGCTGGTGTTGGCCTTGCTCTGGACCGGTGGGCACCCACCCAAGGTCGAGGCCGACGTCATTGACAGCATCAAAGCGCTGGAAGGCAACTTCAATTTCGAGGTCTACATGTCGCTCAGCTGCCACAACTGCCCCGACGTGGTGCAGGCGCTGTCGCTCATGGCCATCGTGAACCCGAATGTGAAGACCGTGGTCATCGAAGGCGGTGCCTTCCAAGCCGAAGTCGAAGCACGCCAGATCATGGCCGTGCCCATGGTGTTCTTGAACGGTCAGGTGTTCGGCTCGGGCCGCATGTCGGTGGAAGAAATCGTCGCCAAGCTCGACACCAACGCCGGTGAGCGCGACGCCGCCAAGCTCAGCGCCAAAGACCCGTTTGACGTGTTGATCGTGGGCGGTGGCCCCGCCGGTGCGGCCGCTGCTGTGTACGCGGCCCGCAAAGGCATCCGTGTGGGTGTGGCTGCCGAGCGTTTTGGCGGCCAGACCAACGACACCATGGCCATCGAGAACTACATCTCGGTTCTGGAAACTGACGGCCCCAAGTTTGCAGCGGCTCTGGAAGCGCAGGTGCGCCACTACGAAGTGGACATCATGAACTTGCAGCGTGCCGACAAAATCATTCCCGCCAGCCAGCCCGGCGGCCTGATCGAAGTGCAGATGGCCAATGGCGCCAGCTTGAAAGCCCGCTCGGTGATCTTGTCCACCGGTGCCCGCTGGCGCAATGTGAACGTGCCCGGGGAGCAAGAGTACAAAAACAAAGGCGTGGCCTACTGCCCGCACTGCGACGGCCCCTTGTTCAAGGGCAAGCGCACGGCGGTGATTGGCGGCGGCAACTCCGGCATCGAAGCGGCGATTGACCTGGCCGGCATCGTGGCCCACGTCACGGTGTTTGAATTTGCCGACCAGCTCAAGGCCGACGCGGTCTTGGTGAGCAAGCTCAAGAGCCTGCCCAACGTCACGGTGCACACCAACGCCCAGACCACCGAAATCACCGGCGCGGACGGCAAGGTCAACGGCATTCGTTACAAAGACCGCATCACGGGTGATGACCACTGGGTGGAGCTGGAAGGCGTGTTCGTGCAAATTGGCCTGGTGCCCAACACCGAATTCCTCAAAGGCACTCTGGAGCTGAGCAAGTTCGGCGAGATCGTGGTGGACGCCAAAGGCCACACCAATGTGTCCGGCGTGTTTGCAGCCGGTGACTGCACCACCGTGCCTTACAAGCAGATTGTCATTGCCGCAGGCGAGGGCGCCAAAGCCGCCTTGAGCGCTTTTGACCACCTGATCCGCATGCCTGCTTTGCCGGTGACTGACGCCACAACCCCCGCACAAGCCGAAGCCGTTTAAGCTGGCGGTTTTTTTTAACCTCACCAGGAGACCTGTGATGACGTGTTTTGTGATCGACCCCACCGCCAAAACCATCACCCCCGTCCCTTGGGACGGCGGGCTGGAGGCGATCCGTCAGCTGATCGGTTTTGAAACCATCGACAGCGACGAGATCGATGCGAATGGGGACCGTTTGTTTTTCGACGAAAAATGCTTCATTCGCCAGACCCCGGGCGTGGGCCGTTTTCAGCTCGACAGCCTGGCCCCGGTGGCGGGGGTGGGTGTGGTGGTGGGGGCTGGGGTGTCTGCCCCGCAAGTGACGCTGCAGGCCTTGCAGAGGCGGGTCAAATTTTTGTGAATGGCTACGGCTGCCAGCGGGGCTTTCACGCTAGGTCTTGAGAACTTCACGCCCGGCATGCTTGCCGGGTTTTTATTTGGTCAAGATCAATTTGCCTTGCCGCGTGGTTTGCAGGCGATAGATTTCGCCCAAGTGGCGAATGAGCACCAGGGCCTGCTCGCCCAAGAGGTCATGGCTGTCCAGGGTGCGCGTACGGGATGACTGGCTTGCGCTGCGGGTGTCAGTCGGCACCGACCTGGGCGTTCCTGGCGTGATGGTCGATTTGGCGGGGTCTGTCAGCGCAGTCTCAGGCGGTTTCAAGGTCATGGTTTTTGGCCCTCGGTCACAAAACCTATTTTGGCCAGCCCCGCACGCTGCGCAGCGCTCATGGCCTGGGCCACATGTTCATAAGCGACTTTTTTATCGCCCCGGATGTAGAGCTGGGGTTGCGGGTCTTTGGTGGCGTGTTCGCGCAGCGCATCCTCCAGCGCGTCAGCCGCTACAGGCTTTTGGCCTAAAAAGAACTGGCCCTGGCTGTCCACGGCCAGTTGCAAGTTCTCGGGCGGTGTTTTGTCTTGGCTGCTGGGGGTGCGGGGCAGTTCCACCTTCACGGCGTGTTGCACCACGGGGATGGTGATGATGAAGATGATGAGCAGCACCAGCATGACGTCCACCAGGGGCGTCATGTTGATTTCATTCATCACGTCATCGTTGTTGTCGTTGATTTCAAAGGACATGCGGGTTTCCTGGTGGGCGGGTCAGCTGCTCAGTGGCCAACATGCGCTGCAGCAAGGTGGGAAGGGAGATTGGCTTGCGCCGACGGGCTCACGCGGGCACCGGTCACGTAATAGGCGTGCAGGTCATGTGCAAAACGGTTCATGCGGGCGATGATGAATTTGTTGCCACGCACCAGGGCGTTGTAGCCCAGCACCGCTGGAATGGCCACGGCCAGGCCCAGCGCGGTCATGATCAGGGTTTCGCCAATCGGGCCGGCTACCGCGTCGATGCTGGCGTTGCCGGTGGCGCCGATGGCTACCAGCGCGTGGTAGATGCCCCAGACGGTGCCAAACAAACCCACGAACGGGGCGGTGGAGCCAATCGACGCCAGGATGGCCAGGCCGTTTTGCAGGCGGCTGGTGTGGTCGTCAATGCAGTTGCGCAGGCTGCGCGTGACCCAGTCGCTCACGTCCAGACGGTCATGCAACTGTTTTTGTGCCGCCTGGTGGTGTTCTGTGGCCTCTTGTCCCACTTGGGCCAGCGTGTGGAACATGTTGTCAGGGCGGTGGCTGAGCACGGCCAAGCCTTCGGCCAGACTGGTGGAGTGCCAGAACTGTTCGCTGCTCAAGGCGCTTTGTTTGTGTTTCCACACGTCCAGCGCCTTGAGCACGATGACGACCCAGCTGGTGACCGACATGCCGATCAGGGCGATGAGGATCAGACGGGTGACGGCGTCCCCTTGGGTCCAGATGTGTGTGAGGCCAAATGATTCGGGCATGAAAAAACTCCTGTGAATGGGATCGGGCAAAAAAATGGTGGGCAGTTGGGCCGGTGGGGCAGATCAGTCCAGCACAAAGCGGATGGGCACGTTGAACCACATGGCCTCGGGCGCGCCGTTGCGTTGGCCGGGCACAAAGCGCCAACGCTGCACGGTGGAAAGGGCGGTCTCGTCCAGGCGCAAGTAACCGCTGGAAGTTCGGATTTCGGCCTTTTCGGCGCGGCCCTCGGGCGTGATCAAAACGCGAATGATGACGGTGCCTTGCTCGCCCAAGCGTTTGCTCTGGCGCGGGTAGGGTGGGGCCGGGTTGTTCAGGTAGTCGGCGCTGGTGGACGGCAGCACCACGGCTGCCGCTGTGGCGTTGTTGGCAGGGCGCTGGTTGCCAGCTTGCGGTGCGGCTGGTGTGGCCGGGGCAGGCGCAGGGCTTGGCACCATGGGCGCGGCATCGCTGGGGGCTGTGGGTGACAGCACAGGCGTGGGTTGCACGGGAGGGCTGACGGGCTTGGCCTGAGGCTGCCGCTCGGGTTGGGGTTTTGTTTTGGCCTGTATTTGGGGTCTCGCCGGTTCAGGCTTGGGTGCGGCCGGAGCTGGGGCATCCATGACCACGCTGGCCATGATCACCTTGTCGGGTGCGCCTGCGGGGACCACGCGGGTCCATAAACCGCTGCCGAGCAAGTAAGCCACGCCAACGTGGCCCAGCATCACCGCACCGGTCACGCGCCAGGTACGGCTTGGATGCGTGCGGTTGGGTCGATGCATCGGTTCTTCTAAATGGGCTGCTTGCATAAAGTGGCTCAATGGAAATCAAGGGGCGTCAAACGGGCTGCAGAGGCCACAAGCGGTCTTTGTCAATATCTTGGGTGCGCGCAACCCGTCAGAGCCATGGTGGCCTCGAACTCGTCGCGCATCAGGCGCAGCACATGCGCTGCACCGCGGGCGCCCGCATGGGCCAGGCCATACAGGGCAGGGCGGCCAATCAGCGCGGCATCGGCCCCCAGCGCCAGTGCTTTGAACACATCGGTGCCGCGCCGAATGCCACCATCGACCAACACCAGCGCCTGAGGGTGGTGATGGCGAACGGCTTGCACGATGCGCGGCAGCAACTCGGCCGTGGCCGGCAAGGTGTCGAGCACACGGCCGCCGTGGTTGCTGACGATCACACCTGCTGCGCCCAAATTCAGCGCTTGCACAGCGTCTTGCGGGTGGGTGATGCCCTTGAGCAGCACGGGCAGTCGGGTCTGGCCAATAAACCACTGCACATCGGCCCAAGTGGGCGCGGCATCGGCCAAGCCAGCGCACAGGCCTGTGCTGGGTTTGTTTTTGGGGTCGGAGGTCGGCCAATGCACGGCTTTCACGCCTTCGGGCAAAGGCATGCCGTGGCGGCGTTCGCGGTCTCGAACGCCGTGTACCGGGGCGTCCACCGTGAGCACCAGGGCTTCAAAACCAGCGGCTTCAACCTGTGCCAACAGCTCGCGCATGGCACCCCGGTCGGTCAGCCAGTAGAGCTGAAACCACAAGGGGCCACGTTCGGCGTCTGAGGTCACCAGCGCTGCCACGTCTTGCAAAGGCGTGCTGGTCTGGTGCGACAGAACCATGCCGCAGCCTTGCGCAACGGCGGCCAAAGCCATGCCCGATTCCGCATCGGCATGGGCCCAGCGCTGGTAAGCCATGGGGGCCACCAGCAAGGGCATTGGCCATTCGCGGCCCAGCAAGCGACAACGCGTGTGGCCACCGCGCAGGTCTTGCAACACGCGGGGCGACAAGCGCAGACTTTGCCAAGCGGCCACGTTGTGGCGCAGTGTGATTTCGTCTGCCGCACCGCCGCTGAAATAGGCCCAAGCCGCCTCGCCCAGCGCCGCTTGTGCGGCGTGTTCGTGGTCTTGCAGGGTGACGATGGGCTGGGTCATGGTGTGTGCGGGTTGCGGGTTGCGGGTTGCGGGTTCAAAGAGCAGATCAGGTGTTGGCCCACTGGCGAAGCAGCTGGTGATACACCCCGGTCAAAGCCGTGGTCTCGGGCGTTTCGCCGTGTTGTTCACGCAGCTTGAGCAGGTTCATGTCCAGATCGAACAGGATGCGGCGCTGCTCATCTGAGCGCACCATGCTCTCCACCCAGAAAAAGCAAGCTAGGCGCTGTCCGCGTGTGACGGGCGTGACCTCGTGCAAGGTGTTGCCGGGGTACAGCACGGCATGGCCTGCGGGCAGTTTGACGCGGTGCACCACGCTTTGGTCTTGCGCACTCAGCTCGCCGCCTTCGTAGTCATCGGGGTCGTTCAAAAAGACGGTGCACGACAGGTCGCAGCGCACGCGCTGGCCGTCGGCACGCAGTCGAATCGCGTTGTCAATGTGCCAGCCGTAATGCGGAAATTCAGGCGTGTAGCGGTTGATGCGGGGTGTGAACACCTTCAAAGGCAAGGCCGCTGAAAAGAAGGTGCTCGACTGGTCCAACCCACCGAGCACCCAGTGGCGAATTTGCACGGCCGCCGGGTGTTGGTGCGGCAGTTGCAGGTTGTCTTTGACCGTGCGGGCTTGCGGGCCCGCACTGTCCCGCCCGTCGGCCCAGTCGGATTCGGGCAGGGCCAGCAACAGGTCGCGGGCCCTGCGCACGGTGTCCGGGCTGAGCAATTCGGGCAGGAAACGGACCATGTGGGTGTCGTCCTCAGAATTTGTAGGACGCGGTGATTTGCGTCAAACGGCCTGCACCTGGGATGTAGTGGCCGGGGTACAACTGATCGGCATACAGCTTGTTGGTGACGTTGCTCACATTGGCTTTGAAGCTCAGGGCATCGCTGTAGGCGTATTCGGCCATCAGGTCGCCCACCACAAACGATGGCACTTCAAATTCAGAGCGAGTCGGTGTCTGACGACCACGGAAGGTCAGGCCACCACCGACACGCCACTGGCTGTTGATTTGGTATGTCGTCCAAGCGCTGCCGCTGTGCACCGGGGTCAGGGCCGGACGATCGCCTACCCGTTCGCCGGGGGTGTTTTGGCTGCATGAGCCTGTGGCAGGGCAGGGGGCAGCCTTGCTGACTTTGGCATCCGGCATCCAGGTGAAGGAGCCAAACACTTCCCAGTTTGGGGTCAAGCGACCGGCCACATCGATTTCCAGGCCAGAGGCATAACGGCTGCCCGTCAGCGTGACCACGGGCAACAAGGGGTCGGTGTTGCGCTCGTTTTTCTTGGTGGCGCGGAACAGGGCCAGGCGGGTGGTGAAGCGTTTGTCGGCCGAGTCGAGCTTGGCCCCCAACTCCCAGTTTTCCGATTGCTCGGGCGGCGTGTCCACGTTGGAGGCGCCCAGCGAGTAGGTGTCGCCCAGCGAGTAGGTGTCGCCCGAAGTGTTGAACGAGGTGCCGTAAGACAAATGGAAGGACTGCAAATCGTTCGGCTGGAACAGCACGCCTGCGCGTTTGCTCCACTCGCCCACCCTCATTTGGTAACTGGTTTTGGTGCCGTTGTCGGTGGCGTTCGTGGGGTTGCCGAATTGGTCGTAGTCACCTTTCAGGCTGTCGTAGCGCAAGCCGCCCAGCACTTTCCAGTGCGGTGCCACTTGCACAAGGTCTTGCAGGTAGGCCCCCCAGCCGGTGCTGCTGTACTGGTTGTTCACACGCAGCACGCGGGTGCTTTCATCCACCCAGGCCCCATCGTTCGGGGTGCCAATGGTGGTGGTGGGCTTGGTGATGGTCACACCGCCTTGCGCACCCGCTGTGCGGGCGGCGTACACAGTTTTATCTTCGGTGGCCAGGTCGACCCCGGCCAGCAATTCGTGTTTCAGGCCCAGTGCCTGGAACTTCTTGCTGAAATCACTTTGCACATGCAGCGTGTCCATGTCCTGAATCTTCAGGTTGTTACCCCGGTTGATGACCGTGTTGGGGCCGAAGGTGGCCAAACTGACCGCTTGCCTGTCTGGCTGGCTGGCGGCATTGGCAAACCGCACAGTGCCAGCGCGCTGATCGCGTTCGTATCGCCCCTTGCGGATTTGCGTTTTGAGTTCACTGTCGGCCGAGAATCGGTGTGTGTGACTGGCCGTTAAATGTGTGGCGCTGCCCGCGTTGTAGTCGCTGGCTGCGCCGTAATAGGCCTTGGGGTCCAGCGGCAAGACGGTGGACTCCAGCGGGGAGGCGGAGGTGCTTGGGCGAATCCAGGGCAAACCATAGTTCATGCCATTGTTGTTGTTCAGGTGGTACAAGCCAAGTTGGAACTCGTCCTTCTCGCCAATGCCCCAGCGGTAAGCCCCGGCGATGCCTTCTTTGTCCAAAGAACTGCCCGAGCCGTTGTTGTCGGCTTGGGTTTTCATCACGTTCAGGCGCAGCGCGGCGCTCTCACCCGTTTGCTTGTTGAAATCGCCCACCAGCCGCACATGTTGGTGCGAGCCCAAGGTCAAGTCCACTTGGTTTTCATCCATCAAGCGGGGTGTTTTGCTGACCTGGTTGACCGCGCCGCCCGTGGAGCCACGGCCAAACAGCATGGAGGCGGAGCCGCGCAGCACTTCCAGGCGGTCCAGGCTGAAGGTGTCGCGCTCATAAAAAGCCGGGTCGCGCACGCCGTCAACAAACACATCGCCCGTGGCCTGCAAGGAAAAGCCGCGCAAACGGATGTCTTCTTCACCCCCTTCGGCTGCCAGAAAGCTGATGCCTGCGGTGTTTTTCAACGCTTCTTTGAAGGTGTCCAGGTTGCGGTCATCCATCAGTTTTTCGGTCACCACGGTCACCGATTGCGGAATGTCGCGCAGTGCTTGTTTGCCTTTGCCGATGCGGGTTTCGGTGGTCCGAATGCTGTTCTTGCCTTCGGCGATGTCTGTTTCGGCCTTGTCCTTGACGGTCACCGTTTTGAGGGTGCTCTCTTCAGGCTTGTTTTGGGCCATGGCAGCAGGCGCGGCTGAGAGCGAACCCGCCAGCATGATGGCGGCCAGCGGCAGCAATTTGGCCGGTGGCAGGGTGTTTTGGACGTGATCGTGTCTTTGAGTCATGGTGATGCGAGTCATTGATGGGGTGAAAAAGGCAAAACGGGTTTGCCGACAAGTTCAATGGCTGGCTATCACCATCCGGGTGTCCGGTGTGAATGGCTAGCTGATGGAGACAAAGTGGGTCGCCCACGGCGACCACCGGGTGATGCCTTACTTGAAGCCAACCCGGTCCAACATTTGCTGCACCTTGATTTGGTTCATGCCCACGGCGCTGATCGGGAGCAATTCGCTTTTGAAGTTGCCGCCCGTCATGGCCTTGAGGGCCGGATTGTCAAAGCTCACGCCTTTGGCCGCGGGCCACTCGTTGTTGCCGTTGGCAAAGTGGTTTTGCGCCGAGGGGCTGGCCAGGTATTCCAGGAACTTGACCGCGTTGTCGGTGTTTTTGGCATGGCGGGCCACAGCGCCACCGGCCACGTTCATGTGGGTGCCCCAGCTGCTTTGGTTGGGGAAGACCACACCGATTTTTTCGGTCACGGCTTTGTCGGCCGCGTTGCTTGACCGCATCATGCGGGCCAGGTAATAGGTGTTGGTGACGGCCACGCCGCATTCGCCTGAGGCCACGCCTTTGATCTGGTCGGTGTCACCGCCTTTGGGGCTGCGGGCCATGTTGTCCACCAGACCTTTGAGCCAGACCTCGGTTTTGGCAGGACCCAGGTGCTCGGTCATGGCCCCAAACAGGCTCAGGTTGTAGGGGTGTGAGCCGCTGCGGATGCACAAACTGCCCTTGAGCTTGGTGTTGGCCAGCTTCTCGTAGCTGTCCACATCGCTTTTGCTGAACTTGAGCTTGTCGTACACGATCACACGAGCCCGTGTGGACAGGCCAAACCACGCCGTGCCACCGTTGTCGGCGGGTTTGGCGCGCAAATTGGCGGGAATGGCTTCTTCGAGTTTGGCCGACTTGATGGGCAAAAACAGGCCATCGACCTCGGCACGCCACAAGCGGGCCGCGTCCACCAGCAAAATCACGTCGGACGGCGAGGCTGCGCCCTCGGCCTTGAGTCGGGCGAGAATACCGGCATCGTCGGCATCGACCCGGTTGATCTTGATGCCCGTGGTTTTGGTGAAGTCGCTGTACATGACTTCATCGGTGGGGTAGTGACGGGCCGAGTAAATGTTCAATACTTTGTCTTGCGCCATGGCCGAGGTGGATGCCCACAGGCAGGCGAAGCTCAGGAGAGATTTGGACAGTTTCACGAACTTGACTTTCAATGGGTGCTGATGGTCGAGTTTATCCTAAATGCGAATGGTTATCAATAAGATTTGAGGAATTCAAGGATGTCAGAGGTAAAGATTAAAAGGCTGATCACGTTTGGGCGAAGACTGTGCTTGTGCATTGGGTTTGGTCTGTTGGTCGCGTGCAGCAGTGTGGTGCAAGGTCCCCAGACGGAAGCGGGTCGCGACCAGACCAAAGTAGAGCCGAGAGAATTGCGCTTGGGCTTGGCTTTGGGTGGAGGGGCCGCTCGGGGTTTTGCCCATGTGGGCGTGATTCAGGTGCTGGAGGAGGCGGGTTTGCGTCCGAGTTATGTCACGGGCACATCTGCAGGCAGCCTGGTGGCTGCGCTTTATGCGAGCGGCAAAACACCCGTTGAACTTGTGCGGGTGGCGGAAAGCATGCAAGAAGCCGAAATCACCGACTGGATGCTGCCCATCTTGAACCGGGGTGCATTGCGTGGAGAAGCTTTGGCCAAATATGTGAACACCCAAGTGGGAGGGCGAACGCTGGAGCAAATGAAAATTCCACTCGGGGTGGTGGCCACCGATTTGGGCAACGGGCAGGCGATCACTTTCCGTCGCGGCAATACCGGGGCGGCTGTTCGCGCATCCAGCGCTGTGCCCGGTGTGTTTCAGCCTGTGCGTTTTGGTGACAGGGAGTATGTGGACGGTGGATTGGTGTCACCGGTTCCTGTGCGGCAGGCGCGTGAATTGGGGGCGAATTTTGTGCTGGCGGTGGACATATCCAGTGATCCCATGGGCAATCCAGCCTCGGATACTTTCCAGATTTTGATGCAGACGTTCACGATCATGGGCCAAAGCATCAACACCTGGGCTTTGAAAGAGGCTGATTTTGTGGTTCGGCCAGCCTTGTCTGGCGTCAAAAGTGCTGATTTTGGGGCACGCATGAGGTCGATTGAAGCCGGTCGAGTGGCCATGCGTGAGGCACTCCCGGGTTTAAAGCAACGCTTGGCTGCATTTGAAGCCGGTCGATGATCTGAGCGCCCCGCAGCCCGAGCACTGCCTGTGTCGATGGGGGCATGATGCGCCCATAAAAAAAGGGCTGATCTTGCGATCAGCCCTCAAAGGGATCCCTGTTTCCCAGATGAAATTCAAAGAGATCCGAGGAGACAACTTGCAATGTGTGTGGCAGTCCTTTGGCAGGGCTGCCCGGTATCAGAAATTACTTTTTCTTGGCTGCTTTAGGGGCCGCTGACTGGGTCACAGAAGCCAAATTGGATTCAGCCAAATCGGTGGCTTGTTTGACCGCTTTTTGAACCGATTCAAAGGCGGTGCTGGCAGCGGTCACGGCACCCTTCATCATGGCCACGGCTTGCTCGGAGCCGGCTGGGGCGTTTTGAGCGGCAGTGTCCACCAAAGTGGCAAACTGCTTTTGAGCGGCAGCCGTTTGTGATTCGAAGGCTTTGGTGAACTCGCCACCGGTGCCAGAAGCGATGTCATACAGGTGACGGCTGTAAGCGGCTGTTTTTTCGGCCAAAGGCTGGAACAGGTTGGCTTGCATGGCCACGAGTTCTTGAGCGTCTTTCACGCTCAGGGCGGCTTGTGTGTTGTTGGCTGACTCGTCCAAGGCGGCCTTGGCTGCGCTCAGGTTCAATTCCACCAGCTTTTCAACGCCTTCGAAGGCTTTGGCGGTCAAACCAAACAGGGTTTCAACGTTGGCTTTGTGTGAGGCGACGATTTGTTCGGGTGTCATCATGAGGAGCTCCAGAGATAAGTTTGGTTTCAAGAAGACTGCGCCGTAACTGGCCGGGGCCGTACAACTTTGTTGCAGTGCAGCATGGTTTGAATTTTAGGGTTTCTACGGGCCAATGCAAGGCCATGGGCCCTCTCGTGGCTCAGTTTAGAGAGGGTTATCTAGAATCGATTTGTTCAAAATCAAACCATGCACGCTTACTACGCCGACCACTTTGTCTTGCCGCTGCCCGAAGGCCACCGATTTCCCATGCGTAAGTACAGCCGCTTGCGCGACCGGCTCACACACGACCTGCCCGGCGTGCGCATGTGCGAGGCCCCGGCCGCGAGCGACGGTGAGCTGGCGCTGGTGCACACACCCACCTACATCCAGGGCGTGGCCACGGGCAGCCTCGAGGCGGCTTTGCAGCGCGAAATCGGTTTTCCCTGGAGCCCGGCCATGGCCGAGCGGGCCCGTCGCTCGGTCGGGGCCACGGTGGCTGCCGCCCGCGATGCCTTGGCCCAGGGCGTGGCGGGCAACCTGGCGGGCGGCACGCACCATGCCTATGCACACAAGGGCGGGGGCTTTTGTGTGTTCAACGACATTGCGGTGACGGCCCGCCTGATGCAGGCCGAGGCCTGGCGGCACCACCGCCAACAGATGAAGGTGGCGGTGATCGATTTGGACGTGCACCAGGGCAATGGCACGGCGCATATTTTTGCAAGCGACCCGAGTGTGTTCACGCTGTCGCTGCACGGCGAAAAGAACTTTCCGTTTCGCAAGGAGCCGAGCGACCTGGACGTGGGCCTGCCAGACGGCTGCACCGACGAGCCCTACTTGGAGGCCTTGCACCAGGCCCTGCAATCCCTTCAAGACCGGTTCGATCCAGATCTGGTCATTTATCTGGCGGGCGCCGACCCGCACGAGGGCGACCGATTGGGCCGCCTCAAATTGACGATGGACGGCATGCAGGCGCGCGACCGGGTAGTGATGGACTGGGCTTGGCAGCGCAGGCTACCGGTGGTGCTGTGCATGGGCGGCGGCTACGGTCACGACATCGAGACTACGGTGCAGGTGCAAATGCAAACTTGGGATGTGGCTTTGAGCTACTGGCAACGCTGGCACAATCTCGGGCGATGAACACCCCCGTTTCACCCATCACCAAACCCCAAGCCGACGCCCGCAGCAGCTACAAAGCGTTTCGCGCCATCAGCACCCGCTGGATGGACAACGACGTGTACGGCCATGTGAACAACGTGGTGTATTACAGCTGGTTCGACACCGCCGTGAACGCCACGCTGATCGAGCGCGGCGTGCTCGACATCCACGCGGGCTCAACCATTGGCCTGGTGGTGGAAACCCAGTGTTTTTACTTCGCGCCGTTGGCCTTTCCGCAAACCGTTGACGCGGGCATCCGCGTGGCCAAGCTGGGCACCTCGAGCGTGCGCTACGAGGTGGGCCTGTTTGCCCAAGGCGAAGAGTTAACCGCCGCCCGGGGCCATTTTGTGCATGTGTACGTGGACCGCGAAACCCGCCGCCCCGTGCCCTTGCCGACCGCACTCAAAACATTTCTGGAGACATTGACATGAGCATTTCCCCTATCGGCCCCCAGGTCAGCACCCGCGTGAACGACCCCGCCAGCGTGGACGCGGCCATTTTGAGCCGCTTTTCCGCCCGCGCTTATTTGCCCCAAGCGGTGGATCGCAGCGTTTTGCAAGAGGTGCTGAGCGTTGCGGCACGCTCGCCCAGCGGCACCAACACCCAGCCCTGGAAGGTTTACGTGCTGCAGGGTGCCAAGCGCGACGAGCTGGTGGCCAAGACCTGCGCGGCGCATGACGCCATCAGCGCCAACCCGGCCCTGGCCGCTGACTACGCTGAGTCTTATGACTATTACCCTGAAAAATGGGTCAGCCCCTACATCGACCGCCGCCGCGAATGCGGTTTTGGCCTGTATGGCGTGCTGGGCATTGGCAAGGGCGACAAGGGCATGATGCACGCCCAGCACCAAAAGAACTTCCGCTTTTTTGATGCGCCCGTGGGCCTGATCTTCACCATCGACAAAGTCATGGGCCGGGGCAGCTTGCTCGACTACGGCATGTTCTTGCAAAGCATCATGGTGGCCGCCCGCTCGCGTGGCCTGCACACCTGCCCGCAAGCGGCGTGGAACGGTTTTTCCAAAATCATCTTGCCGCTGGTCGGCGCGGGTGAGAACGAAATGGTGGTCTGCGGCATGTCGCTGGGCTATGCCGACGAGTCGGCTTTGGTCAACACCTTCCAGACCACCCGCGTGCCGGCCCAAGACTTCACCCATTGGGTGGACTGACTTTTTATCTCAACGCGTTTTTTTAAAGACAAGGGCCTGGTTTGGGATTCGAAGCACTGGCGCTGCAGCTGCTCAATGGCCTGAGCCACGCCACCACCTTGTTTTTGATGGCCTCCGGGTTGACGCTGATTTTTGGCGTCACCCGGATCGTCAATTTCGCGCATGGCAGCTTCTTCATGCTGGGCGCTTTGTGGTCGGCGCACGCGGTGACGAACTGGTGGCCCGACATGGCGGGCAGCGCTTGGGGTTATGGCGCGGTCATTTTGATGGGGGCGTGTGTGTCCGCCTTGATGGGGGCCGTGACCTAGGTGCTTTGGCTCAAGCGCATGCGCCATGCGCCGCAGCTTTACCAACTGGTGGCCACCTTTGGGCTGACGCTGGCGCTGCACGATGCGATGCGCTGGTACTTTGGGCCGGAAGAGGTGTTTGCACCCCGTTTTCCGGGCCTCAAGGGCGCGATTCAGCTGGCCGAGTCGTATTTCCCGAATTGGCAACTCTTCACCTTGGTGTTGGGCCCGCTGGTCTGGCTGGGCCTGCACCTCTTGCTCACCCGCACGCTGTGGGGCCAGCGCGTGAAAGCCGCCACACAAGACCGCGACATGCTGGCTGCAATGGGCGTCAACCCCGCGCCGCTCATGCTGGGCGTGGTGATGCTGGGCTGCGGCTTGGCGGGCTTGGCCGGGGCGCTGCAATTGCCGCGCGAGCCCGCGCATTTGCAGATGGACGTGAACGTGGTGGTCGAGACCTTTGTGGTGGTGGTCACCGGGGGCTTGGGCAGCATTGGCGGGGCTTTTGTGGCGGCGGTGCTGATTGGCGTGATCCATGCGCTGGGCCTGAGCTTTATCCCGCAAGCGACTTTGGTGCTGGTGTTTTTGACCATGGCCGTGGTGCTGGTTTGGCGGCCTCAGGGTCTGGCCGGGTCGGCCGCCCATGCCGAGCAACGCGAAAGCGTGCCGGTGTTTGCGCTGTGGCCTGTAGCGGGCTGGGGCCGGGCTGTGTTTGTGGCTGTGTTTGTGGGCTTGACGCTGCTGGCTTGGGGGCAGGGCGATTATGGCCGCAGCCTGGCCGAAGACGTGATGGTGATGATGCTGTTTGGCCTGAGCCCGCAGTGGATGATGGCTTTGGGCGGTCTGGTGAGCTTTGGCCATGCGGCGTTTTTTGCGCTGGGTGCTTATGGCGCGGCGTTGACGCACCTGCACTGGGGCGCGGGTTTGTTTGCC
Source organism: Limnohabitans sp. 2KL-3 (assembly GCF_001269405.1). Classification (NCBI taxonomy): domain Bacteria; kingdom Pseudomonadati; phylum Pseudomonadota; class Betaproteobacteria; order Burkholderiales; family Comamonadaceae; genus Limnohabitans; species Limnohabitans sp. 2KL-3. Next base: position 38,593 of record NZ_CXON01000016.1, on the reverse strand, counting down.
GCTTTGGCCGCTGGCATGGCGCTGGCCCTGGCAGTGGCCTTGGCCTTTGGCGCCTTGGTGGTGCGCAGCAGCGGTGTGTACCTGGCCATGCTGTCGCTGGCGCTGGCGCAAATGATTTGGGCGGGGGCCACGCAATGGGTGGGGCTCACGGGGGGCGACAACGGCCTGATCGGCCTGCGTTTGATCGCCCCCGAGTCGCGTGCGCTGTGGGACGCCGCGCTGTGCGTCTTCATGCTGTTGGCCATCGTCGGCATGGCACGCGTGGCCCGCTCCAGCCGAGGTGCGGCTTTGCAGGCTGTGCGCGATGCGCCGCTGCGCGCAGCGGCCAGCGGTTTGCCGGTGCAGGTTTTGCGCTACCAGGTGTTTGTCGGCAGTGCCACTTTGGCGGGTTTGGCTGGGGGCTTGTGGGCGGCATTCAAAGGGGCGGTGTTTCCATCGGTGGCCTCGGTGGCCATGTCGGTAGACGCTTTGCTGGTTATTTTGTTAGGCGGGGTGCACCAGCTGTGGGGCTCGGCCGTGGGCAGTGCGCTCTTGGTGTGGGGCGGGGCCGAGCTGGGGCAGGGCCTGGATTATTGGCGCGGGGTGTTGGGCCTGGTGATCATGCTCGTGATGGTGCTGGCCCCCAGTGGCGTGCTGGGTGGGCTGCAGATGCTGTTGGCCCGCTTTGCTTCCAAGAGGAGCCGCACATGAGCCGTGGAACAGTTTTGCAGGTCAGCGGTCTGGCCAAGCATTTTGGCGGTGTGCGGGCGCTGGACGGTGTGGATTTTGAAGTGCCCGCAGGCCAGTGTGTGGCCCTGATCGGCCCCAACGGCGCGGGCAAGTCGACCTGTTTTGCCTGCTTGGCTGGCCAGCAGGTGCCCACCGCGGGTGAGGTGCTGTGGCAAGGCCAGTCGCTTTTGGGCAAACCGCCCGCAGAGCGCCAGCGCCTGGGCGTGGCCCGCACCTTCCAGGTGGCGCAAACCTTTGAGGCGCTCACGGTGCTGCAAAACATTCAATTGGTGCTGCGCGGTGCAGCGCCACTGGCCTGGTGGGACCGGCTGGACCGCCGTCAACCCGAGCGGGCGCTGCGCCTGGCCGCGCAAGCGGGCTTGAAAGCCCAGGCCCAAGCCACCGTGGCCGATTTGCCTTATGGCGCGAAAAAACGCCTGGAGCTGGCCATGGCGCTGGCGGGCTTGCCGGACGCGGTGCCTGGCTCCGGGGCAGACCAAGGTGCACACTCAGCCCCGTCATTGCTGCTGCTGGACGAACCTGCTGCCGGGCTGGCGCTTGCCGAGCGGGCCGACATGATGGCGTTGGTCCGCCAGGTGGCCTCGCAAGGCGTGACGGTGCTCTACACCGAGCACAACATGGACGCCGTATTCGGCGTGGCAGACAGGGTGCTGGTGCTGATGCAAGGCCGCCTGGTGGCCGACGGCCTGCCCGAAGCGGTGGCGCAAGACCCGCAGGTGCGCGAGCGCTACCTGGGGCTCGACTTCGACGTGAAAGGCCTGCGCGATGCTCAAGGTTGAAGGCCTGAACGCCTGGTATGGCCAAGCCCAGGCCTTGTTCGACGTGAGTTTGTCGGTGGGCGAGGGCGAGCTGGTCGTCATTCAGGGCCTGAACGGCGCGGGCAAATCCACCCTGCTGCAAAGCCTGATCGGCATTGGCCCCCGGGCACAAGGCCGCATCACCTGGCAAAACGAACCCATCCAAACCTGGCCTGCGCACCGGCGCGCCCGGGCAGGCTTGGGTTTTGTGGCCGAGGACCGGCGCTTGTTCACCGGCTTGTCCGTGAAAGAAAACCTCTGGATCGCCGCACCCTCGGGTTCAAGCGCTCAAGCCACGCCCGCACAGCGCTTTGAGCGCGTGATGGCTTTGTTTCCCCAGCTGCAAACCATGCTGCACCGCCCGGCCAGCCAAATGAGCGGGGGCGAGCAACAAATGCTGGCGCTGGCCCGCACCCTGATGACCGGCCCGCGCCTTTTGCTGCTGGACGAGCCTTGTGAGGGCATCGCCCCAGTGTTGGTGGCGGCCATGCGAGAGGCGCTGCTTCAACTGGCCCGCGAAGGCGTGGCCATGCTGGTGGCCGAGCAGAACAACATCCTGGCCCGGCACGCGCAGCGGGTGCTGGTGCTGACCAGCGGGCGCATCGACTCGGCGGCATGAGCCCCGCTTGACGGGGCAGGGCATCCTTTACACTGCCCCACCACAAGGAGCGGCATCAGCTGCCAGAGACAACACACCATGATCATCACCAGCCTGCTTGACACCGACCTGTACAAATTCACCATGATGCAGGTCGTGCTGCACCAGTTTCCGGGGGCGCAGGTCGAATACAAGTTCAAGTGCCGCAACCCGGGCGTGCCTTTGGCTTTGTATGTCGATGAAATTCGGCAAGAAATCTGTTCCTTGTGCAGCTTGAGCTTCAAGGAGGCTGAGCTTCAATACCTCCGGTCGCTGCGGTTCATCAAAAGCGACTTTGTCGATTTTTTGGCCCTGTTCAAACTCAATGAAAAATACATCGAGGTCTTGCCCCTGCCTTCGGGTGAGATCGATGTCTCGATTCGTGGGCCTTGGCTGCACACCATCTTGTTTGAAATTCCCGTGCTGGCCATCGTCAACGAGGTCTATTTTCGCAACACCCAAAAGGTGCCTGACCTGATGGAGGGTCGACGCCGTTTGGAGACGAAGATCAACCAACTGCATGCACCGGGTCTGGAGACGCTCAAGATCGCCGACTACGGCACCCGTCGCCGCTTTTCTCGCGCTTGGCACGAAGAGGTTTTGCGTGTCATGGCAGCCCGTTTGGGCACTGGGCCCGATGGGCAATTTGCGGGCACCAGCAATGTCTACTACGCTTACCTGCTCAAAATGACGCCCTTGGGCACCATGGCCCATGAATACCTGCAAGCCGCACAGGCGCTGGGTCCACGCTTGCGAGACAGCCAAGTCTTTGCTTTTGAGTCATGGGCCAAAGAGTACCGGGGTGATCTGGGCATTGCCCTGAGCGATGTGTATGGGTTTAACGCTTTTTTGCGCGATTTTGATTTGTATTTTTGCAAGTTGTTTGATGGTGCTCGCCATGACAGTGGTGACCCGTTCAGCTGGGGCGAGCGCATGATTGCGCACTACCAGCAAAACCGGGTCGACCCTAAAACCAAGACACTGATTTACAGCGATGGCTTGACCATTCCCCGAACCATCGAATTGTTTGAGCAATTCAGAGGACGGTGCCAACTCGCTTTTGGCGTGGGCACCAACCTGACCAACGATCTGGGCTATGAACCTCTGCAAATTGTCATCAAAATGACCCGTTGTAACGGTCAGCCTGTGGCCAAATTGTCGGATTCACCGGGCAAAGGCATGTGTGACGACGAAAAGTATTTGGCCTATTTGCGCCAAGTGTTCGAGATCAACCCCATCAACTGACCGACACTCGCAGGCCGTTAACATAGCGCACCAATTCACAGGAGATTTTCATCATGAAGCGATGGGGTAAGCGGTGGACCGCGTGGCTGGCTATGCCGCTGTTGTTGTTGTCCGGAGGGGCTTTTGCTGCCGACTTTGATGGCGCTCAGTTGTCGGTGATGTGGGGCGTGCCATTCGCAGGCATTTTGTTGTCGATTGCCTTGATGCCTTTGCTTTTGCCGAATTTTTGGCACCACCATTACGGCAAAGTCGCCGCCGCTTGGGGCTTGGCATTTCTTGTGCCTTTTGCCATGGTGTTTGGTCCTGCTGCAGCAGGCGCGAACACGGTGCACGCCCTGTTTGCCGAATACATCCCTTTCATCATCTTGCTCACGGCCTTGTTCACGGTGTCGGGCGGCATTTTCATCCGTGGCAATTTGCACGGCAGCCCAGGCCTGAACACCGCCATCTTGGGGATTGGGGCCGTGCTGGCCAGTTTCATGGGCACCACAGGTGCATCCATGCTGTTGATCCGGCCCCTCATCCGCGCCAACGACAACCGCAAGCATGTGGCCCATGTTGTGGTGTTTTTCATCTTCATCGTCTCTAACGCAGGCGGCTCCTTGACGCCTTTGGGTGATCCCCCCTTGTTTTTGGGTTTCTTGAAGGGTGTAGACTTTTTCTGGACCGTTAAAACTATTTTCCCCGAGACACTGTTCTTGGTGGGCAGCTTGCTCGCCATCTTCTTTGCGCTGGACTCCTGGTACTACCACCGCCGTGAAGAGGTGTTGCCGCAAGATCCAACACCAGACTCGAAAGCGATTGGTTTTGATGGGGCCATCAACTTCTGGCTGCTGGCAGCCGTTGTAGGCTTGGTGCTGATGAGCGGTTTCTGGAAGTCGCCCGTGTCTTTCAACATCTACGGCACCGAAGTCGGTTTGCCGGGCGTTTTGCGCGATCTGGGTCTGGTGGCCTTGACCATTTTGTCGCTCAAGATCACACCCGCCAAGGTGCATGCGGACAACCAATTCGGTTGGGCACCCATGGCCGAAGTGGCCAAGTTGTTTGCTGGTATCTTCCTGACCATCATCCCGGTCATCGCCATGCTCAAGGCGGGAGTCAACGGCCCATTTGGTGCGGTGGTTCAAGCAGTGACCCAGCCCGACGGCAGTCCCGACGTGATGATGTACTTCTGGATCACGGGCGCTTTGAGTTCATTCCTCGACAACGCCCCCACTTATTTGGTGTTCTTCAACACCGCAGGCGGTGACCCGCAGGTGCTGATGACCACCTTGGCCCCGACGCTGGCCGCCATTTCGGCCGGTGCCGTGTTTATGGGCGCCAACACCTACATCGGCAATGCGCCCAATTTGATGGTCAAGGCCATCGCCGAAGACCGTGGCGTGAAAATGCCCAGCTTCTTTGGTTACATGTTGTGGTCGGGCGCTGTCCTGATTCCGTTGTTCGTTGTCATGAGTTTCATCTGGTTCAAGTGATGTCCAAACCTTCCATTTTGGTGGCCCGAGCCATCTTCCCCGAGGTCCTGCAGTCTTTGGCGCAGGTGTTTGAAGTCGAGAGCAACCAGGCCGACGAGGTTTGGTCTGCCGAAGAGCTGACCCGCCGCATGCAAGGCAAAGTGGGCGCATTGACCACCGGCAGCGAGCGCATCGACGTGGCGCTGCTGCAGGCCAATCCGCAGCTGCGCATCGTGGCCAATATGGCCGTGGGCTTCAACAACTTTGACGTGCCCGCCATGACCGCTGCGGGTGTGCAGGCCAGCAACACGCCCGATGTGCTGACCGAAACCACAGCCGATTTTGGCTTTGCCCTGCTCATGGCCACGGCCCGCCGCGTGACCGAGAGCGAGCACTATTTGCGTGCCGGTTTGTGGAAAAAGTGGAGCTACGACATGTTTGCCGGGGCCGAGGTGCATGGCTCGACCATCGGCATCATCGGCATGGGCCGCATCGGCCAGGGCATTGCCCGCCGCGCCGCGCATGGCTTTGGCATGAACGTGATCTATCACAACCGCAGCCGCTTGAGCGCCGAGCTCGAAGCCGAGTGCAAGGCCACTTATGTGTCGAAGCCAGAACTGCTGCAGACCGCTGACCATGTGATGCTGGTCGTGCCTTACAGCGCCGAGTCTCACCACACCATTGGCGCGGCCGAACTGGCGCAGATGAAGCCGACCGCTACCTTGGTCAACATCGCACGCGGTGGCATTGTGGACGACGCGGCGCTCGCCAAGGCTTTGGCAGCGGGCCAAATTGCCGCAGCCGGTTTGGATGTGTTCGAGGGCGAGCCTGCAGTGCACCCTGATTTGTTGACCGTCCCCAATGTGGTGCTCACGCCCCACATTGCCAGCAGCACGGTCAAAACCCGCAAGGCCATGGCGCAGTTGGCAGCTGACAACCTGGTGGCTTACCTGACCCGTGGTCAAGCCCTGACACCGCTGAACTCCGTGCCCGGCTCAGCTGCATGAGTGAATGGCTGTGGCTGGTCCTGGCCGGGTTGAACCTGCTGGGTTTGGTGCTGTTGCTGCTGCGCTCACGGGCGTCGCCCGAGGCACAGGCCAAGCAAGCTGCTGGCCAGGCCGCCGAGCAAGCCGCCTGGCTTCAACATCAGTTTGCAGCTCTGCAGGCCCAAACCGAGCGTTTGGAGCGCGAACTGCGCAGCGAAATCAGCCAGTCTGGTGTGCAAGGCCGACAAGAGGCCATGCACACCCTCACGCTGTTCCAGCAATCGCTGCTGCAGCAAAGCGCCGAAGCGACCCGCACCCAAAACCAGCAAATTGACGCGCTGGCCCAACAGCTGGCCTTGCTGCAAAAAAGCCTGACCGACAGCCTGGCCCAGCAGGTCAATGCACTGTCTGAGGCGAATGCCCGACGCCTGACCGAAATGCGCGGCACCATGGAAACCCAGCTGTCGCAGTTGCAGCAAAGCAATGCCGCCAAGCTCGATGAAATGCGCCAGACGGTGGACGAAAAACTCCAGGCCACCTTGCAAGCCCGTTTGGGCGAGAGCTTCAAACAGGTGGCGGAGCGTCTGGAGCAGGTGCACAAAGGCCTGGGCGAAATGCACACCCTGGCGCAAGGCGTGGGCGACCTCAAGCACCTGCTGACCAACGTCAAGACCCGAGGCATGTTCGGTGAGGCACAACTGGCCTCGTTGCTCGAACAAGTCCTCACGCCCGAGCAATACGCTGTGCAGGTGGCCACGCGGCCTGGCGACAAAAACCGGGTGGACTTTGCGATTCGCTTGCCTGGCCGGTCTGAAAGCGGCCAGCCGGTGTGGTTGCCGATTGACGCCAAGTTTCCCAACGACGACTACGAGCGCCTGCTCGAGGCCCAAGGCCGAGCTGACCCGGTGCAGGCCGAGCTGTGCGCCAAGGCGTTGGAAAATCGCATCAAACTCGAAGCCAAGTCGATTGCCGAAAAGTACCTGGAGCCGCCGCACACCACCGACTTTGCGGTCATGTTCTTGCCCACCGAGGGCCTGTACGCCGAGGTGCTGCGCCGCCCAGGCCTCATGGAAACCTTGCAGCGCGACCACCGCGTGACATTGGCCGGCCCCACCAACCTGATGGCCATGCTGAACGCTTTGCAAATGGGTTTTCGAACTCTGGCGCTTGAAAAACGCTCCAGCGAGGTCTGGCAGGTGCTGGGTGCGGTCAAGACCGAGTTTGGCAAGTTTGGCGATGTGCTGACCAAGGTGCGCAACCAGACCCAGACGGTGCTCAACACATTGGACCAAGCACAAACCCGAAGTAACGTCATGAGCCGCGCTCTGCGCCAGGTGGATGCGCTGCCCGAGCTGCAAGCGCAAGCACTTTTGCCCAGCGGGCCGGATTTCGCGCAAGAGGAGAACAAGTGAGCCCTGATCTGGCCCGGCTGATTGCGGGTCAGATGTTTTTGCACGCGTGCATGGCGGGCACGCGCATGGCCATCCCCCTTTTGGCCCTCAACCAGGGTTTCAGTGCCGTGGCGGTGGGCGCACTGTTGGCCTTGTTTGCGTTTTCCCCCATGTTATTGGCGCTGCCTGCAGGCCGTTACAGCGACCGTCGGGGTTTGCAAAAAATCATGCGCATCAGCGTTGTCCTGGCGGCATCGGGTGTGCTGCTGTCGGCACTGTGGCCCAACTTTGCGGTGATGTGCCTGAGCGCTTTGGCCGCAGGCGGTGCCACCGGCATGGCCGTGATCGCCTTGCAACGCCATGTGGGCCGCATGGCCAAAGACCCGGCCGCACTCAAGGTGGCCTTCAGTTGGTTGTCGCTGGGGCCTGCAGTGTCCAATTTTGTGGGCCCGGTGTTGGCGGGTTTGTTGATTGACTATGCCGGACCCGAGGCGGGGCACGTTTCGGGCTTCAGATGGGCATTCTTGCTGATGGCCGTGTTTCCGCTGTTCACATGGTTTTGGGTGCGCCCAGTGCCTGAGCTGCCTCTTTCACCCGAACTCGCCCATGACAAACCTCGACGTGCGCTGGATTTGCTGGCCGAGCCCATGATGCGGCGTTTGCTGGGGGTCAATTGGTTGCTGTCTTCGTGCTGGGATGTGCACACCTTTGTGGTGCCTGTGTTGGGGCACGAGCGCGGTTACAGCGCTTCTGTGGTGGGCTCCATTCTGGGTTCATTTGCTTTGGCTGCAGCCTTCATAAGGGTGTGTTTGCCTTTCATCTCGCGCCACGTCAAAGAACACCAAATCATCACGGGCGCGATGGTGTGCACGGCCTTGCTGTTTGCGGTGTACCCCCTGATGCCCACTGCCGTGGCCATGGGGGTGTGCTCGGTGTTGCTGGGTTTGGTGTTGGGGACGGTGCAGCCCATGATCATGAGCACTTTGCACCAAATCACCCCGGCACACCGTCAGGGCGAGGCGCTGGGTTTGCGTCTCATGAGCATCAACGCCTCGAGTGTGCTGATGCCCATGCTCTTTGGCGCGGCGGGTGCCATTGCGGGGGTGGCACCCGTGTTTTGGGTGGTGGGAGTCGCCGTGGGCATGGGCTCTCGCGCTGCTTGGGGTTTGCGCCCAAGCCATGCCTCCAAGCATCATGAAACTTTGAGTTGATAAAACTCGCAAATGGCCTGCCAGGCGGCTTCTGGTGTGTCCACGTAACGAAACAAATTCAGGTCATTTGCTGAAATCATGCCTTGTTCGACCAGCAAGTCCATGTTGATCAGGCGTTGCCAGTAGTCACTGCCAAAAAGCAAAATGGGGACCTGCCGGGCTTTGCGGGTTTGCACCAGGGTCATCACTTCAAACAGTTCGTCGAGTGTGCCAAAACCTCCGGGAAAGGCCACCAGCGCTTTGGCACGCATCATGAAATGCATTTTTCGCAGCGCAAAGTAATGGAACTTGAAGCTCAGATCGGGCGTGACATAGGGGTTGGGTGTCTGCTCATGCGGCAGGGAAATGTTGAGTGCCACCGACATGGCACCCGCTTCCGTGGCACCTCGGTTGGCCGCTTCCATGATGCCTGGTCCGCCTCCAGTGCAAATGAAAAGCTTTTCGTCATCAGGCAAGCAGGCACACGAGTGGGCCACACTTTGGGCAAAGACCCGCGCGTTTTCGTAATGTTCAGCGTTGCGCAGCATGACCTGGGCCGCTTTGATTTTTTCGGCTTGTTCACTCAGCAGGGCTGATTTCAGTTGTGCCTGAGCCGTCTCGCGGTCGGTGAATCGCGCACTTCCAAACACCACCACCGTGTGTTCGATGCCCGCTTCGGCTTGAGCCAGGTCTGGTTTGAGGAGTTCGAGTTGAAGCCGAATCCCACGGGTTTCTCGCCGAAGCATGAATTCTGGATCGGCAAAGGCCAATCGATGGGCTTGGGGTTCTAACCAGTGGGTGTTTTGGTCTTCGGCATGAAGGTCCGCCCAAGCGTGAGGCAAGACCGGTTGTTTGAGTTTGGGTGTGCTGTGCATGGTGACGATTGTGCATGCGCATCAAGTCGCACCTGATCGTGCAATGTTCTGCCCTTGGCCCATGAAAAAAGCCCCTTGCGGGGCTTTCATCAGGGGGCTTGATCGGAAGATCAGACGCGCTTGCGGTATTCGCCAGTGCGGGTGTCGATTTCGATCTTGTCGCCTTGGCTCACGAACAAAGGCACAGGCACTTCCATGCCGGTGGCGATCTTGGCGGGCTTGAGCACTTTGCCCGAGGTGTCGCCTTTGACAGCGGGCTCTGTCCAGGTGATCTCGCGCACCACGCTGGTGGGCAATTCGACCGAGATGGCTTTCTCGTTGTAGAACACCACTTCGAGTTCCATGCCGTCTTCGAGGTAGTTCAGGGCGTCGCCCATGTTGGTGGCTTCGACTTCGTACTGGTTGAAATCGGTGTCCATGCAAACGTACATGGGGTCAGCGAAGTAAGAGTAGGTGCACTCTTTTTTGTCCAGAATGACTTGGTCCATCTTGTCGTCGGCGCGGAACACGACTTCGGTGCCGAAGTTGGCGATCAAGCTTTTGAGCTTCATGCGCACGGTGGACGAGCCGCGGCCACCGCGTTGGTATTCGGTGCGCAGGACGACCATGGGGTCTTTGCCGTGCATGATGACGTTGCCGACGCGGATTTCTTGAGCGGTTTTCATAGGAATTGAGTCTGAAATGAAAGAGGGTGGCTTGAAGCCAAGCCCATTATTCTAACCTGTGGGGCTTGGTATTTGGCTGAAGGTCCATGCAGGCGGTCAGTCACGCGCTGTCAAGCCATGAAACAAGCCGCCCAAGACAATCCCGCCCAAAGCCCACAGGATGTCGGTGTTGCCTGTGCCCAAAGCCGCAATGGCCGGGCCGGGGCACACCCCGCTCAAACCCCAGCCCACGCCAAAAATGGCCGAGCCGATCACGGTTTGGCGGTTCCAGCTGGCCGGTTGTGTCAGGAACTGACCACCCAACAAAGGGCGGCCCAGCCAGCGCGGAAATCCTTTGTAAGCCAGCATGGCCAAGCCCGCTGCGCCGCCCATGACCAACATCAGGCCCCAGTCTTGAAAGCGCAAAAAGCTCAAAACCACGTCAGGCTGAACCATGGTGGCCAGCGACAGGCCAAAGCCAAACAAGGCCCCGGCGACCAGGGTGACCAGCGCTTTGGGCAGAGAAAGTGTGTGAGGGTTCAGCGGGTTCATGCCAGGCCTTTCGTGAAGATGGCCATCAGGTTGGCGGTCATGAAGGCGGTGGCCATGAAGGTGAGCACCGCGCCCAGCGAAGGCAGTTGCAACGAGCCCAGGCCACAAATGCCGTGACCGGAGGTGCAGCCATTGCCCAAACGCGCACCGTAGCCGACCAAAAAGCCGCCCACCAACAGCTGCCAGGCGGGCACGCTGGTGTGCTGCGCCTCGCCGTCCGCCAGCGTGAGCCGCCAAACCAGCGCCCCCAGTACCACGCCCAGCGCGTAAACCAGCCGCCAGTTGCGGGTGCCGACAAAGCGCGCTTGCTGGAAAAACGCCCGTTTGGACACAAACGACCAACTGCTGGAAAAGACGGAACTCATGCCGCCAACCCATCCGTTGAACAAATACAGCAGCGCCACGCCAGCGCCAATGGTGAGGCCGCCCAGCAGGTAGTGCTGCCAGCCGAGGGGGAAGAGGGTGTCAATCAGAGTCATGGGTCGGGATTATCCATCTGGGGCGAGAACGTATTGGAAAAGTGGATGAGGGATTTGTCCAAGGCTTATCAACGGTGGTTCAATGTCTAACACTGCCTGGAGCACGAAGTGTTGAACGAGCAGAACACGGTCAAAGTGCTGCGCATGGGTTCGCAGCGTGAGAAAGCAGTTGGCTCAACAAACCATCTTGTTTGAGTAGCCTTAGCCGCGCAGCTTGTGTGCAAGCTGTCCAGTCTGCCAGTGCGCTTGAATTGAGCGCAGGCCATTCCCCCGCTTCCATACCATTCCAAACCCGATGCGCCTTGCGCAAGCTTTCCGGGGCCTGCATCCAATTCAAAAACGCCTCCAGCTTGTCATGGTGGGCGTTGTCGTCTTGCGGATAGATGTGCCAGATGAAGGGCTGGCCTGCCCAAAGGGCCCGAACCAGCGAGTCTTCGCCGCGCACAAAATTCAAGTCGCAGGCCCAAAGCATCTCGTCAAAGCCGATTTGGTCGGTGTAGGGCAGGGCGCTCCAGTGGGGTGGCTCGGCCATGCCCGCCAGTGCTTGCTGCACCGCAGCCAGTGGGCGGCCCGGGGTGACGAGCAGGTGGTGGGGGGTGCCCACCCCTTGTGCCAGCAGCTGGGGCAGGGCGGCGGGTTCGTAGCAGAACAGGCTGATCAGCAGGCCATTCGGGGCCAGGTTGGGGGCGTGTTGTTGGCGCCATGCTGAACGTTTTAAAAGGTCAAAGTTTTGTTGGCGCTCCAGCAGGTCGGTTTCGCGCAGCAGGCCGCCCGTGTCTGGCGTGAAGCCGGGGTAAAAGAAGGTCTTGGTCCAGCCTTTGGCCGGGCCGCTCATGATGGGCGAGGGCAGCTGGTGCATGCGGGGCACCCAGTCTTCGGCGCTCAGGTATTCGAGGTTGATCCAGGTGGGCTGTTGGGCGTGTGTGGCCACGCCGTGCGTGACAAAGGCTTCGGGCAAGGTGCAGCCAAAGGCTTCGACCCAGACGTCGGCCGGGGGCAGCGCTTGCAGGGTGCTGGCTTGGCTGGCATCGGCCCACGGGCGCACTTCAATGCCAGGCTCTTGGTGGGCGGTGGGGGCCATCCAGGCCAGGGCCGAGGCGTCGTCCACCCACAGGCGCACGCGCTGGCCCGCGTCGCGCAACTGGCGCGTCAGGCGCCAGCACACGCCCAGGTCGCCGTGGTTGTCGATGACGGTGCAGAAGATGTCCCAGAGTTGGCCAGTTTGCATGCGGCGATTGTCGCTGGAGATTTCACACACATCTTTTCACAGACAATAGTCGCCATGTCGAACACCCATGATGAAGCCCTGCTCGCGCAAGTTGCCGCACTGCCCGCCTTGCCGGGGGTTTACCGCTACTTTGATGCGCAGGAGCAGCTGCTCTATGTGGGCAAGGCGCTGAACCTCAAGCGCCGGGTGTCGAGTTACTTCCAGAAGGACCACGGCGGCACCCGAATTGGCCACATGGTCAGCAAGATCACGCGCATGGAAACCACCGTGGTGCGCTCCGAGGCCGAGGCGCTGCTGCTGGAAAACAACCTCATCAAGACGCTGCACCCGCGCTTCAACATCCTGTTTCGGGACGACAAGAGTTACCCCTACCTCAAGCTCACGGGCAATGGCCGCGTGGCGCTGCCCGCGCTGGTCAAGACGCCCGAGGCGCAGCATTACCCGCGTGTGGCCTATTACCGGGGGGCGGTGGAAAAGAAGCACCGCTACTTCGGGCCGTTCCCCAGTGCCTGGGCGGTCAAGGAGTCGATTCAACTGATTCAGAAGGTGTTCAGGCTGCGCACCTGCGAGGACACGGTGTTTGCCAACCGCACCCGGCCTTGCCTGCTGTTTCAGATCAAGCGTTGTTCAGGCCCGTGCGTGAACCTGATCAGCCCCGAGGACTACAAGGCCGATGTGCAGCACGCCGAGCAGTTTTTGCGTGGCGAGACCCAGTCACTCATGCGCGAGATGGAAGCGCGGATGATGCAGCATGCCGACAAGCTCGAATTCGAGCAGGCCGCCGAGGTGCGCAATCAGTTGACGGCGCTGTCGCGGGTCTTGCACCAGCAGTCGGTGGACACGGCGGTGGACACCGATGCCGACATTTTGGTGGCCAAAGTGCAGGGCGGCCGCGCGTGCGTGAACCTGGCCATGGTGCGCGGTGGACGGCACCTGGGTGACCGGCCTTATTTTCCGGTGCATGTTCAGGACGCGCAGGACTTGCTGGGTCTGGAGGAAGGAGAGGCAACGCTCCCGGTCGAGGTGCAGGTGCTCGAAGCCTTTTTGGCGCAGCACTACATCGGCGTACCCGTGCCGCCGCTGCTGATCTTGAGCGCGGCGGTGGACAAAGCGCTGATCGCGGCTTTGTCGGCGCAGTCGGGCGTGAAGATCAGCACGGTGACGAATCCGCGCGAGCACCGCCGCGTGTGGCTGGAGATGGCCGAGAAAAACGCCGAGCTGCAACTGGCCCGCTTGCTGGCCGAAGAAGGCTCGCAGCAGGCCCGCACCCGGGCGCTGGCCGAGGCGCTGGATCTGGCTCCGGATGATTTGGACCAACTGCACATCGAGTGCTTTGACATTTCGCACACGGCAGGCGAGAACACACAGGCCTCTTGCGTTGTTTTCCGACAGCACAAGATGCAAAGCAGCGACTACCGCCGCTACAACATCGAGGGCATCACGCCGGGCGACGATTACGCGGCCATGCGACAGGTGCTGATGCGCCGCTACGGCAAGCTGGCCGAAGCTTTGCGCTCGGGCGAGGGCACTGCTCGCCTGCCGGACTTGGTGCTGATCGACGGCGGCAAAGGCCAGGTGAGCATGGCGCGTGAGGTGTTCACCGACCTGGGGCTGGACCTGTCGCGCATTGTGGGCGTGGAAAAAGGCGAGGGCCGCAAGGTGGGCTTGGAAGAGCTGGTGTTTGCCGATGGCCGCGAGAAGGTCTACCTGGGCAAGGACTCGGCCGCGCTCATGCTGGTGGCGCAAATCCGTGACGAGGCGCACCGCTTTGCCATCACCGGTATGCGGGCACAGCGGGCCAAGGTGCGCATGGGCGGCAGCAAGATTGAAGAAATCCCGGGCATCGGTCCCCGCAAGCGGGCCAAACTGCTGCAGCGCTTTGGCGGTGTGCGGGGTGTGGAAAGCGCCAGCGTGGAGGACTTGCTGGGCGTAGAGGGCATTTCCCGCGAATTGGCCGAAACCATTTACAACGCGTTGCATTGAGCGCATGCCACAATCAAGCCCATGTTTTTCACCATTCCCACCATCATGACCTGGACGCGCATCGTCGCGATCCCCTTGATCATTGGCGTGTACTACCTCGACAGCCTGAAGATAGAGACACAAAACCTGATCGCCACGGTCATGTTTGTGTTGTTTGCTTTCACCGATTGGCTGGACGGTTTTTTGGCTCGCAAGCTCAACCAAACCTCGGCCTTCGGGGCCTTTTTGGACCCGGTGGCCGACAAGTTTTTGGTTTGCGCCGCCTTGTTGATGCTGGTGCAGATGGACCGGGTGAATGTGCTGGTGGCGCTCATCATCATTGGCCGCGAGATCGCCATCTCGTCATTGCGTGAATGGATGGCGCAGATTGGGGCCAGCAAAAGCGTGGCCGTGCACATGGTGGGCAAGCTCAAGACCACGGTGCAAATGGTGGCGATTCCCTTTTTGCTTTACAACGACACCCTGTTCGGTCTCATCGACACCCGTGCTTGGGGTGCCGTCTTGATTGTGGTGGCCGCTGTTTTGACGGTGTGGTCCATGGTTTATTACATGCAAAAAGCCTTGCCTGAAATCCGAGCCCGCGTGAAATGAGTGGGGAGTCTGCGTCTGATGCCTGGGTCAGGGCGACGCCTGTGGCGTTTGTCTTGATCTGGGCCACGGGCTTCATCGTGGCCCGTTTCGGCATGCCCCATGCCCCCCCGCTGTCTTTTTTATCCGTGCGTTACGCCTTGTCGATCGCCTGCTTCTTGCCTTGGATTGTTTGGGCCAAAGTCGCTTGGCCCCAAAATCGCGCCCAATTCTTTCACCTGTCGGTGACCGGTATCTTGATGCATGGCGGTTATTTGGGTGGCGTGTGGGTGGCGGTCAAGGCCGGTATGGGTTCGGGGCTGTCTTCATTGGTGGTGGGCTTTCAACCAATCTTGACGGCCATTTGGCTGGCTTACAGCATGAGAGGCCATGATCAGCCAGGCGTGTCGCAGCGGCAATGGCTGGGTTTGTCTTTGGGGTTCGTGGGTTTGATGATGGTGGTTTGGCGCAAATTGACCTTGGGCACGCCCTTGGACCATGTGACCCCCACCAACATGGCTTTTGCATTGACCGCTTTGCTCAGCATTACGGTTGGAACGTTGTATCAAAAGCGCTATGTCCAACCGTGCGACGTGCGTTCGGCCAACACGGTGCAGCTCATGGCCGCTTTGGTGGTCACTTTGCCTTTGGCACTCATGGAAACCGAAACCATGCGTTGGAACGGCGAATTGGCAGGGGCCATGGCTTGGTCGGTATTGGGTTTGACTTTGGGCGGCAGTTCGCTTTTGTACATGCTGATTCAAAAAGGGGCGGCTGCATCGGTCACCAGCCTCATGTACTTGGTGCCCCCCACGACGGCCATCATGGCTTGGTTGCTGTTTGGTGAAGCCATCACGTTGACCACTTTGCTCGGTACAGCCTTGACGGCTCTGGGGGTGAGTTGGGTGGTGAGGCCGTCTCGTAGGTGAAACCCCGCTTGGCACTTTGTTGCTAAGCTTGCGCATTTGAATTTACGCCCATTTTTTGTTTCAGAAAGTCCCCCATATGAGCAAACACCGCATCGCTGTCATTCCCGGAGATGGCATTGGCAAAGAAGTCATGCCCGAAGGCTTGCGCGTGATGGACGCCGCAGCCCGCAAATTCGGCATCGATTTGCACTTTGACCATTTCGATTTTTCCAGCTGGGATTACTGCGAAAAGCACGGAAAAATGTTGCCCGACAACTGGAAAGACCAGATCGGTGGCCACGATGCCTTGTATTTCGGCGCTGTGGGTTGGCCCGAAAAAATTGCCGACCACGTCTCCTTGTGGGGCTCGCTGCTGTTGTTTCGCCGTGAATTTGACCAATACATCAACCTGCGCCCAGCCCGCTTGATGCCGGGCATCATTGCGCCGGTGGTGCGCCGCGACGGCAGCCCCCGCCAGCCTGGTGAGATTGACATGTACATCGTGCGTGAAAACACCGAAGGTGAATACTCCAGCGTAGGAGGACGCATGTTCCCCGGGACTGAGCGCGAGATCGTGATGCAAGAGTCGATCATGACGCGCATTGGGGTGGATCGGGTGTTGAAGTTCGCATTTGAACTGGCCCAAACCCGTCCCAAAAAGCACTTGACCAGCGCCACCAAGTCCAACGGCATCGCCATCACCATGCCCTATTGGGATGAACGCGTGGCCGAAATGGCCAAGGCCTATCCGGGCATCCATGTGGACAAATTCCACATTGACATTCTGACCGCCCACTTTGTGCAGCGCCCTGATTTCTTTGACGTGGTGGTGGCCAGCAACTTGTTTGGTGACATTTTGAGCGACCTGGGGCCTGCCTGCACAGGCACCATTGGCATTGCGCCCAGCGCCAACTTGAACCCGGATCGTTTGTTCCCCTCATTGTTTGAACCCGTGCACGGCTCTGCACCCGATATCGCAGGCAAAGCCATTGCCAACCCGATTGGACAAATTTGGTGCGGGGCCATGATGCTGGAGTTTCTGGGCTACAAAGCGGCGCACGACGCTGTTTTGGCGGCCATTGAAAAGGTGCTTGCACCGGGCAGTGGTGCGCCACGCACGCCTGATTTAGGGGGCACTGCCAGCACATCCGACTTGGGGCGTGCCATTGAACAAGTGCTTTGATGTGAACTGATGTGAAGCGGGTTTCTGACACGCACAAAAAATACCGAAAGCGGCCTCAGAACGTTGAATTTCAACGCTAGAATTCACTCCGAATTGCTTTCATTTGCACTCGTTAAGGTTCATCGCAGGGTCATGTGACCATCCGAATTCAGGGTGATGATGCGAACATTGCATTCATGGTTGTTGCCATGATTGTTCAATGCCATTTCATAAGCTGGTGCGCCCGGCATTTAACTCTCAGAGGTTTTTGTGAACAAAACAGAATTGATCGAACACATTGCCAAAGATGCGGACCTCTCCAAAGCAGCGGCTGGCCGTGCGCTGGAGGCCGTGATTGGCGCAGTCCGTACAACCTTGAAAAAAGGCGGTACAGTCTCGTTGGTGGGTTTTGGAACTTTTGCGGTGGGCAAACGTGCTGCACGCACCGGCCGTAACCCCCGCACTGGCGCTGCGATTAAAATCAAAAAAGCCAACGTTCCAAAGTTCCGTCCAGGCAAGGGTCTGAAGGACGCTTTGAATTGATTTGAATTTGAGAGGGTGCTTAGCTCAGTTGGTAGAGCGGCTCCTTTACACGGAGTAGGTCGGCGGTTCGAGACCGTCAGCACCCACCACCTCTCACTCAAAGGCGAACTCAATGTTCGCCTTTTTTGTTGATAACCCGAGACCTAGATCATGTTTGACACCATCCGCAACAACTCAAAAATCCTGATGGGGCTGTTGTTTTTGTTGATCATTCCTTCTTTCGTTTTATTTGGTGTGGATGGCTATCAGCAATTTGAGGAAAAAGGCGCGGTTGTCGCCAAGGTCGATGGCCAGAAAATCACACAAGTCGAGTGGGATGCGGCACACCAGCGCGAAGTGGATCGCATTCGTGCGTCTGTGCCCAATTTGGATGCCAAACTCTTGGGCTCTGACGACGCCCGATATGCAACTCTTGAGCGCTTGGTCAATGACCGCGTGATTGCATTGGCCTCAGATAAGCAATTGTTGGTCACGAGCAATCAGCGCTTGGCCAATTATTTGCAGCAAGACCCGTCCATCGCGGGTTTGCGTGGTGCAGACGGCAAACTCGATATGGATAAATATCGCCAGTTGGCTGCGAGTCAAGGCATGACGCCAGAAATGCTAGAGGCTCAAGTTCGGCGCGACTTGTCACAAAAACAAGTTCTTTCTTCGCTGCAAAGTTCTGTGATGTCCTCTCAGCGACAAAGCGAAGGGGCTTTGCAAGCATTTTTGCAGCGTCGCGAAATCCAAATCCAACGTTTCGAGCCAGCAACTTTTTCAAGCAAGGTCCAAGTGACCGAACCTGAGCTTGAAAAGTTTTATCAGGCCCAATCGGATCGATTCCGTTCCAAGGAGTCCGCGGACATCGAGTTTCTGGTTTTGGATGCCGCAGCGCTCGAAAAAAGCATCACCCTGCCCGAGCAAGACATCAAAACTTACTACGACCAAAACCTGCAACGGCTTGCAGGTCAAGAGCAGCGTCGTGCGAGCCACATTCTGATCAACGCAGCCAAGGATGCGCCTGCTGCGGATCGCGAGAAGGCCAAGTTAAAAGCTGAGGCATTGCTGTCTGATTTGCGCAAAGACCCCAAAAACTTTGCCGAATTTGCCCGGAAAAACTCTCAAGACACGGGCTCCGCCAGCAAAGGGGGAGACCTCGACTTTTTTGCCAAAGGGGCCATGGTCAAAGCCTTTGAAGATGCCGCTTTTTCTTTGAAAAAAGGCGACATCAGCTCGGTTGTTGAGTCTGAGTTCGGCTACCACATCATTTTGCTCACCGACATCAAAGCTGCTGCTGCCCCCAGCCTTGAGGCGATGCGCCCCCAGCTTGAAGCTGATCTGCGCAAGCAACAAGCCAAACGCCAGTTTGCAGAGTTCGCCGAGACCTTCAGCAACAGTGTTTACGAGCAAGCCGATACGTTCAAGCCCGTGGCTGAAAAGCTCAAGCTGAGCATCCAAACGGCCAAGGACCTGACCCGTTCACCGTCACCTGCTTCCCAGGGCATTTTGGCCAATCCAAAATTGTTGGAGGCCGTGTTTGCTGAGGATTCCGTGAGCAAGCGTCGAAACACGGCTGCCATGGAGGTGGGCAGCAACACCTTGGTTTCAGCGCGAATCATCAACCACCGCCCCGCAGCCTTGAGGCCTTTTGCTGAAGTCAAAGATGAGGTGCGTGTTCAATACATCCAGGAAGAGGCTCTGAAATTGGCCAAGGCCGAAGGGCAGGCCAAATTGCTGGAGTGGAAGAGCAAACCTGATCTTGCGCAACTTGGCGCACCATTGATCGTTTCCCGTGATCAAACGCAAGGCCAGCCACAAGCATTGATTGACGCCGCTTTGCGTGCAGACCCCGCGAATGTGCCCTCGTTCTTGGGTGTGGATTTGGGCATGCAAGGTTTTGCTTTGGTTCGCATGAACAAGTTGGTCCCAAGAGAACCATTGAATGCACAGCAGCAAGATCAAAGTCGTCAGCAGTTTGCTCGCCTTTTGGCAAACGCCGAAGCCAATGCCTATTTGGTCTATTTGCGTGCACAGTT
The DNA here is from genome assembly GCF_001269405.1 of Limnohabitans sp. 2KL-3. Taxonomy (NCBI): domain Bacteria; kingdom Pseudomonadati; phylum Pseudomonadota; class Betaproteobacteria; order Burkholderiales; family Comamonadaceae; genus Limnohabitans; species Limnohabitans sp. 2KL-3. The sequence continues at coordinate 19,205 of NZ_CXON01000016.1, read as the reverse complement.
CAAGGCTGAGATTCTTGTTCCCCAGCCCAAATCATCAACAGGCTCATAAAACTTTCGCAAGGTCATTTTTTTGAAGAACTAGAGGCTATAATATCGCTCTACGGTGGCTGTAGCTCAGTTGGTAGAGTCCAGGATTGTGATTCCTGTTGTCGTGGGTTCGAGCCCCATCAGCCACCCCAGTTAAACCAACAATTTAGCCCACTCCTCACCGAGTGGGCTTTTTTGTTTCTGGCTCTTGCAAGCGACTTCGTTTGATCTTTTTGTGGCAAGCATGACGCCAATTTCCGGGTGCTTTTCACAGGCACTGACGATGGCCACTTTCATTCTTGTCCTGTTCCTGAAATTTTAATTCTGGAGTTCAAAAACGCGCCACAGGCTTATCCGCTGTTATCCATTGTCTGCATCGCTGCCCTACTGAACTCGCCGATCAGGTCTGCCGGAGCCCCTCCAACTTTTTCATTTGGCAAGCGTCAAAGTCTCTCTCAATGACAGGTGTGTCGAAAAATGACTAAGTAAATGAGATGGAGCCCGGGACGTCCATTTACCGTGATTGGCAAATCCAACATGACCACGGGCTCTGGATGACTAAACCTGCTCAGTCCTGTTTTTTCCCCTTGCCCTCGCTGACCTTCTTGCGCAAGAAAGACGGCATGACCGACTCGCTGATGTGGGTCTCATCGCTTTCAAAGGCCATCTCTTCTTTGCAGGCCAAGCGACGTGACATGCGCATCATGGAGTAGCGCACCTCTTTGGCCATCATTTCGGAATCTTGGTCAGCCAACTGACGCAGTTGCTCAATCTTGGCGTTGAGCCAGGGGTGGTGCCCAAAGCGCTTTTCCAGCACATCCAATGCCCTGTGCGTGGCGATGCGGTCGCCATCTTTGGCCAATTGGCGCAAGTGCTCAGATGCTTTGGCAAAGGCCAGCTCTTCCAGCCGGGTGTAGGTCGTCTCGTTGCGTGGCATGGCTTGCAACGCGGCTGCATCCAGTACCGGTAGTTGCAGGACAGGCGCATGGACCTGCATCTGGTTGCCATCCAGTGCGGTGCCGCTCACGCTGGCGGCCAACACGTCCCAGGTCGTATCTGCAGAGCTGGGGCTCAAGTGCAGGCGCACCGCCACCCAAGCCTCGGCACTCCAAGCCAGATCGGTCATGCGCCAACTGCCATCGGTCAGCTGCTGGGCAGGGCTGATCATCTCCACAATCACCCCCGGCGCGGGCAACAGTTTGAGCTCGACTTGCCGCAGGTACATGGCCTGCAGCAAAGCCAGTTCTTCGTCAAAACTGTCGTACAGGTCGGCGGCCGTCTGGCCGTAATAGTTTTGCCCGCCGCCTGCACGGGCCATGCCGATCATCAAATCTTCATTGAAACTGCGCCCCAAACCCACCGTGGTGGTACTCACGTCCCGGCCCAGCCACTCGCGGCACTGCGCCTCGATCACCGACAAATCGGTCTCGCCGTGGTTGGCCTGTCCATCGGACAACAAAATCACCCGCGAAACCGTCTGGTCTGTGCCGCCTTCCAGTTGCTGGGCGCCGGCCAGCCAGCCGCCATGCAGGTCGGTCATGCCCCCTGCTTGCACACCGGCTATCGCCTTGGCCACCGCATCGGCCGAACGCATGGGCTGCAAAGGCAGCAGCGTGTCCACCTTGTCGTCGTACACCACCAACGCCATAGCGTCTTGCGGCGTCAGGTGGCTGGCAATGTGCGTCACGCAGCGCAGAGCCTCTTGCAGCGGTTGGCCGTTCATGCTGCCCGAGCGGTCCACCACCAAAGCCAGGCGTTTGGGCAAATGAGTTGCCGCCAGATTCTCAGGCCGGTCTGGCGCTTGCACCCGAACCAGCACCTCCAGCGCACCGCCTGCTGCAGGCACACCCGCTTGAAGCGGAGAAAAAACAATCGTCGGTTGGGTCATTACTGGCTCCTTGGGTTGGTGAGGGCCATGATGGTGCGGTGGGCGAGGCTCAGGGCAAGAGCTTGCTTAGCTGTTGAATTACCCAGTACCTGTGAGTCCACGATGGTGAGATTTGCGGGATGAAGCATTACTCCATCAAAACTGGTGGGATAAATAAGCCTGCTGCAGAACTGTATTCATGAACAGGTCATGAGGCTCATGGCAAGAGCCCCCAGATGCATAAGATCTATAAGTCATAAAAGGATTCGGCATGCTATCTGGCCCCATACGACTTTACCGCTGCGGTTCATGCGACGGCTTGTTTTCGCGCAGGACGCTGGCTTCGGGCAATACCCTCGGCGCGCAATACCGTTCGGACGGCCAGATGAAGGCCCGCATATTGCCGCAGACGCCGCCTTTGGTTGTCTGCCCCCACTGCCAAGTGCCTTTTTGCATGCTGGGTGTAAAGCACGCCATTGAGTTCAGGGACTACTTTCCAGGTTGGGGCTTTTTGGGAGAGCCGAAGCCTGAAGAGGTGGCCAGCAAAAAGGCTCAAGAAGCCTTGGCTCAGCAATACAAGGATGTCCCCCGCTACGAGCTGGCAACGCACACGCAGTGTTTGGACTATGTCCAGAGCCACAAAATGGCTGAGAACGAAGAGCCTTTGCGTCTGTATGCCTGGCACCGTGTCAACGACGAGCGGATGGACTCACCCCGACATCTTTCGGCTACAGAAGCGCAAAACCTTCAGTCGCTTTTGATGCGGCGGGATACAGAAGAGGATGACGACATCCTCATCAAGGCCGAAATGCTGCGTGAACTGGGGCAATTCGAAGCCGCCGCCGCCGTTTTGGACCACGATTTCAGCGACGAGGCTGAAGCCCAAGCCGAGCAAATCATGCAGGCGATCGAACGGCAAGATGACCAACCCTTCATCTTCGCGCCCAACCGGAATGACGGCGACATTGAATTCGCCCGGGCATGGCAAGCCCGCCGCTACCCACCTGAAGTGCCGCAATTGCTGGATGAGGACACAATGGACATACCCCTGTTTCAGGTCAGCAACAGAGATTGGTGGGTCAAAGTGCTGGGAATGATGTCGCACAACTGGGCCTTGATCGAGCCCCAGGCCAACGGAGAAGCCACGGTGTACTTCTTTCACGATAAGGGCATGACGCTGCGGCACAGTGGTTTCAAAAGGGCCAACGTCAGTAACCGCAGTGCCGTTGTCGATGCACTGAAGTTTGACGATGTGCATCAGGCACAGCGAGCCCTGAAAGCCAACGACTTTGACCGACTGAAGGTAAAGCCCGGCCCTTGGCTTGACTTCGTGTCCGATGGCCATTTTTGGGATGCCAGGGCGACGGAGGAGGGGGTTTATTCCAAGAAGGGGTATTTGCAGCCCTTACATGAGGGACGCAAAACGAGCACGGAAGCCCTTTTTAGCCTTGAGTTAGCGAAAAAATCACCTTTTTCTGAGTACGATCTGATCGATCCCACCAATTAGCCATGAACTGACCACTCCGACAGCATGCAAATCACCCCGCACCAAGCCAAATACATTGCGCACGACCTCACGCTGCAGCACTCTGGCGGCGGTATTGATCGTTTGGGGCAGGCCCTTTTCAATGCCAGTGTTGACTTAAACCCTCACCAGATTGAGGCCGCGGTTTTTGCCTTGCGCTCGCCTTTGTCCAAGGGCGTATTGTTGGCGGACGAGGTGGGTTTGGGTAAGACGATTGAGGCGGGCATCGTGCTGTGCCAGTACTGGGCCGAGCGTAAACGGCAACTACTGGTGATATGCCCGGCCTCACTGCGCAAGCAATGGGCACAGGAGCTGGAGGAAAAGTTCAACCTTCCCGCCGTGGTGCTGGATTCCAAAACCTGGCGCGAAGCACAACGGCAAGGCATGGCTCCGCTCCGCCAAAAAGCCGTGGTCATCGTGTCTTATGCCTACGCCACCCGCATTAAAGAAGAAGTGCGATCGATGGCTTGGGATTTGGTAGTCATTGACGAAGCGCACAAACTGCGCAACGCCTACCGTGAAAGCAACAAGATCGGGCAAGCCATCCGATGGGCCACAGGGGACAGCCGCAAGCTGCTGTTGACGGCTACGCCTTTGCAAAACTCTATTCTGGAGTTGTACGGTCTTTCCACCCTCATCGATGAAAACATCTTTGGGGATGTGAATGCTTTCCGCAGCCAGTTCACGGGAGCAGGTGGTGACTTGCAAGGCTTGCGTAACCGGTTGGCCAGCTTTTGCAAACGCACGCTCCGCAAAGACGTAACTGAATACATCAACTACACCGAGCGCAAGCCACATACGCAGAAATTTCGGTCTACCGATGATGAACACAAGCTTTATGAGGCGGTTACCGCTTACCTGCTTCGGGATGACAGCTACGCCATACCGCGCCGCCAGAGGCACTTGACCGAGCTGATATTGCGTAAGCTGTTGGCGTCCAGTTCTTTGGCCATCGCAGGCACCTTGTCAGTGATGAAACTTCGTCTGGAGGCTCTGCGCGAAGAGAAAATCCAGGCACAAGACGACTGGGTCGATTTGCTGATTGAAGACGAAGAGATTGAAGAAGACCTGCTTGATGAAATTTTGAATGAAGGCAAAGAAGAGCAGGCCGAACCGACAGATCCGGCCAAGCTGGACCGTAAACGTTTGAACGAGGAAATCGGTGAGCTTGATCGCCTCGTTGCCTGGGCACAAGGCATTGGGACAGACACCAAAACGAAGGCATTGATCCAAGCTCTGGACGTTGGTTTTAACGCCATGGCCAGCACAGGCGCTCAACGCAAAGCGCTGATCTTCACAGAATCCAAACGCACCCAGGAATACCTCAAACGCTTTCTGGAGCAAAACGGCCATGCAGGCAAAGTGGTGCTGTTCAGCGGCACCAACAACAGTCCGGAAGCCACCGGCATTTACGAGCGGTGGGTGAGTGCGAATCAAGTTTCAGTGCGTATCACCGGTTCACGCGACATTGATATTCGCACCGCACTGATCGAGCACTTCCGCGACGAAGCCGACATCTTGATCGCCACCGAAGCCGCAGCTGAGGGTGTGAATATGCAGTTCTGCTCCTTGGTGATCAACTATGACCTGCCTTGGAATCCCCAGAGGGTGGAGCAGCGCATTGGCCGCTGCCATCGTTATGGACAAAAGCACGATGTGGTGGTCATCAATTTCTTCAACGAGCGAAACCATGCTGACCAGCGCGTGCTGGAGTTGTTGGCCGATAAGTTCAACCTTTTTAACGGTGTGTTTGGTGCTTCAGATGAAGTGCTGGGCACCATCGAGTCGGGGGTGAACTTTGAACGGCGGATTCTGGAGATTTATCAAACCTGCCGCACACCAGAGCAAATCGACACAGCCTTTAACGCCTTGAGGGCTGAAATGGATGCCTCCATTCAGGTTCGTATGCAAGACACCCGACGTCAGTTGATGGAAAACTTTGACGCCGATGTGCACGACCGATTGCGCATTCAGCTGCAAGACACACGGACGCATCTGGACCGCTTCAGCCGTCGTTTTTGGGACTTGTCACGTCATATTCTTCGGGAGCAAGTCTGGTTTGACAATGAGCGCTTGCATTTCGACATCAAGCCGCCGCGCCCAGCAGAATTGCCTGCTGACGTGCCCACAGGCCGTTATCACCTGATTTCGCGCAACCAACCTACTGACCCAAACTCACTGGCAGTCAATGACCCGAGTCTGGATGGCCATACCTACCGTTTGTCTCACCCATTGGGTGAGTGGGTAGTGCACACTGCCAAACAGGCCGAAACTCCCGTGCAAAGGCTTGTGTTTGACACGCAAAAAAACGAAGCCCGCATTACCGTGGTTGATCAACTGCGCGGCCAATCAGGCGTGCTGACCTTGCAAAAACTCACGGTAAACAGCTTTGAAAAGCAGGAATATTTGCTGTTTTCAGCAATGACCGATCAAGGTAAGAGTCTTGAACAGGAAACCTGTGAGAAGCTCATGGATGTCTCAGCCAGCCTAGATTCGAATTTAGAACAGCTAACAGGTGTCTTTGGACATCGCCTGCAAGCTGAAGCAAAGCGTCATGCCGATGCCACCATGGCTTATGCATTGGAATCAAATAACAAGCACTTTGCCGAAGCCCGCGACAAGCTGGACCGCTGGGCCGAAGACATGGTGCAAGGGGCTGAACAGTCCCTGAAAAACACCAAAGAGCAAATCAAGGTGGCCCAACGCGAGGCGAGACAAGCCCCAACGTTGGATGAGCAACAGGTCATTCAAGAGCGAATAGCTAAGCTAGAGCGCCAGCAACGCAAGCAGAGGCAAGAAATCTTTCAAGTGGAAGACGAGATCCACGACAAGCGTGATCAGCTCATTGAAGAGTTGACTAGGCGAATGGCGCATTCGGCATCATCTGAACCACTTTTCACCATTGCATGGCAGGTTATCTGAACCTGCAAAACAACCCGCAACAAGACATGGCAACGACAAACAACAAACAACTCGTCCGTCTCAAAGGCCTTTTGAAGGACCTTTTCCAACTTGATCAACCTGAGCTCGACTTTGGGCTTTACAAAATCATGCACGCCAAGAGCGTGCAGATCACCCATTTTCTGGAAAACGATTTGCTCAAGGAAATTGAGACAGCATTTGGTGCTCGTGACAGCGCCAATGCCGATCAGCTATTTGCACAAGCCAAAGCCAAGTTGTTTGAAAGCCTGGGCGACACTGCCTTGGACGCCAACGGAGAGCTCAACCCCACCTTTGCGGCATTGCCTGCAGGCAAAAAGTACCTTGAGGATATGGCGAATGCACAGGCCGCCAAGGAGTCGTTGAGCGCTGATGCGGAAATTTACGACCACCTGTACCGTTTCTTTGAGCGCTATTACGACAACGGCGATTTTTTGAGTCGCCGTTACTACGCCCGTGAAAGCGACACACGGGCCGCACCCTACAGCGTGCCCTACGACGGACGTGAGGTGTATTTGCACTGGGCCAACAAAGACCAGTATTACATCAAGAGCGGCGAAAACTTCAGCCACTACACCTTTGACCTGATTGAAGCATTCAAAAAGCTCATGGAAGGTGCCAAAGCCAACGGTCAAGACGGTGGCTTTGATTTTGAGGTACTCGCCACCGCCGCGGGCGAACAAAAAGCCATGAAGGTGCATTTGCGCATTGTCGAGGCACAAGAGGGTGAGCACGGCAACATCAAAGCCAGTGGTGACCAAAAGCGTGAATTTATCCCGCTGCTCAGCAAGCCTGCTGAGCTGGATGCGGATGGCAGCCTAGTGCTGAACTTTGAATACAAGGTACTGCCAGAAGCCTATCCCTTTGACGAAGTCGAGATCAAAGCCAAGTTTGGAAGTATCAACAAAGAGCACATGCCCGCCCACTGGATGGCCGACGTGTTCTTGCAAGCCATGGCCCAGTTGCCAGAAGGCCAAGCTGCGGACTACATGCGCCTGCTCAATCTGTTGGCCCCTACCGACAAGCAAACCAAGCGCCCCTTGCTGGCCAAGTACATCAGCTTGTACACCGCCCGCAACACCATGGATTACTTCATCCACAAGGACCTAGGTGGCTTCTTACGCCGTGAGCTGGACTTCTACATCAAGAACGAAGTTATGCGGCTGGATGACATTGAAAACGCCGATGCACCCAAGGTGGAGCAGTACCTGGGTAAGGTCAAGGTGTTACGCCGCATTGCTCATCAGCTTATTTCATTCCTAGCCCAGCTTGAAGACTTTCAGAAAAAGCTTTGGCAGAAAAAGAAATTTGTGACCGAAGTTAATTACTGCATCACGTTGGATCGAATTCCAGAGAAGTTCTACCCGGAGATTGCGGCAAATGAGGCACAACGTGAGGAGTGGGTCAAACTTTTTGCAATTGATCAGATAGTTGGCGACACCGCAACTATTGGCTACAGTCAGCCATTGACAGCGGATTTTATTAAAGCGAATCCGTATTTGATCGTTGATACCGCGTTTCTCCCTGATATCCAAAAAGTTGCTTTACTGAGTGAGTTAAAAAATGTTGATCAGGCTTGTGACGGAGTGCTCATTCACTCAGAGAACTTTCAAGGATTAAATTTCCTTCAAAATAAATATGCTTCTTCGATAAAGTGCATTTATTCAGATCCTCCCTACAACACCTCGGGGGACGGCTTTCCATATAAGGATGCTTACAAACATTCGAGTTGGGCCAGTATGATGTTTGATCGTCTGATGCTCGGGAGGCAGCTTTTGTCAAGTGACGGCTTGGCTTCTCACTATATAGATGAAAACGAACATGTGATTGCGTCTTTATTGCTTTCAATAGTTTTTGGTGAGGAAAATAGAGCTGGTGATATTGTCTGGAAAAATTCAAGCAAAAATGATCAATCCTATGTTTCAATGCAGCATGAGTATTTAATTTCAGCTGTCAAGTCGAAAAAAATTAATAAAGGTGAATGGACAGAAAGAAAAGAGGGGCTTTCTGAGATTTACGCTGCATTCGATGGCTTTCGTGCAAAGCACGGTGATGATTGGGGTGCCATACATAAAGATGCGCTGGCTTGGTATCGTCAGTTCCCCGAATCAAATCCGATTATTGATAGTAAACACTATTCCTGGATGGATGGGCGCGGTGTGTATTTTCCAGATAATATTTCCGGACCTAATCACGGGCAGTACGTTTATGAATTAATTCACCCAAAAACCAAAAAGGCTGTAAAGGCTCCTGCCAGCGGCTGGCGATACCCAGAAGCGACAATTCTTGAAAGAATTAAAGATGACTTGGTTCATTTTGGAAAGGATGAGACCACAGTTCCTAATAATAAAACTTATTTAAAAAATACCGAAAATCAGAGTTTAACTAGTATCAAGTATCGAGATGGGCGTGTGGCAAGCAAAGCACTAAATGCCATGTTTGGTGAAAAAACTTTTGCCAATCCAAAAGATGTGGAGTTGTCTGCAAGATTTTTGAAGGCATTTAAGGTTGATGATTCTTGTGTGTTGGATTTTTTTGCTGGAACTGGAACTACGGGGCATGCTTCAATTGAATTAAGTCGACAATCAATATTAAATAAATTTATTTTGATTGAGCAAAATGCTTATTTTGATGGGTTGTTGCTGCCGCGTTTGAAAAAGGCCGTTTACTCAAAGGAATGGAGGGATGGCTTACCAGTTGATCGGAATGGTATTGGTTATTGCATTAAATACCTTCGACTTGAAAGCTATGAGGATGCACTCAACAATTTGATTGTGTCTGATGATGCGGCCCGTGACCGCGCCTTGGATGTAAGTCCTGAGCTTCGTTCTGCATATATGCTGAACTATTGGTTGGATGTTGAGACACAAGGCAGCCCCAGCTTGTTAAATGTGCAAGCCTTTGCCGACCCTACCAACTACGCCATGAAGATCAAAAGGCCTGGCAGCGATACCTTGGCACAGCAGCGTGTTGACTTGATTGAGACCTTTAACTGGCTGATTGGTCTCTGGGTGGAGCATTTGGCTGCCCCGCAAACCTTCATTGCTGAGTTTGAACGAGAGGTCGACAAAGATTTGCCCAAGGATCAGAACACTCGCCTGTTGTGCAAGCGCCTCAAGCCGGATGATCAAGGTCCGTTCTGGTTCCGCTTGGTGGAGGGCTATACGCTCAAGGTACCGGGTGATGACAGCTCGCGCCAAAAAACGCTCATTGTTTGGCGCAAGCTGACCGACAACCCCGAGCAAGACAACGCTGCTTTGCAAAAGTTCCTGGTGGAAAAGCTGCAAATCTCACCGCGTGAAAACACCTACGATGTGATATATGTGAATGGCAGCCACACGCTGCCCAACCCATTGGTGGAAGCTGAACAGAACAAAGTGCGTCTGATTGAAGAGGCCTTTCACGCGGCCATGTGGTCGCAAGAGGCGATCTGATGGCTACACGTTCAAGAATCGCACGGTCAATCCCAGTTTTGCCTTTCTCACAAAAACTGGTGCTCAACCAATGGTTGATCTCGTTGTTTGGCATCGACCCATTGCAGCAGCATCAGCACAATGGACGTCCCGTGCGCCCCATGTATGCGCTAACCAAGACTTTGCGCGATTGCCGCGAGGGCCTGGATACTGACAACCTTCACTTTTATTCCAAGCAATTGCAGTTGGGTTGGTTACCGCAGGCATCGCTGCATCCTGATCGTTTGCTTGCTTACGACCAAAACATCGTGGCGCATACCCAATGGCTCAACGAGGGGCGGGAAAGACCGATTGAGTGGAAGTATTACCAATGGTTGTCTCTGTTATTCACAGAAATTTATCTGGACCAGTACTTCAACCATCGGAACAATTTATTGTCCAGTTTGAATGGTTATGTCAGCCGCTTCAATGCGCACTGGGCCTCGCAGGCCATGCCGCACGCGACTGGGATTGAGGCCTACACCGAAGACGAGTTGAACAAACTGTGTTTGCAAAACGCCACTGGGTCGGGCAAAACGCTGCTCATGCATGTGAACTACCGTCAGTTTGCCCATTACGCCAAAGAAGCGGGTCAGGCCGATGTGGTGACGCGCACCATCCTCATTACCCCTAACGAGAGCTTGAGTCAGCAACACGAGCACGAGATGCGACAAAGTGGCATTGAAGTGGGCCGCTTGGTGCTGGACAACAACGATATGTTTGCCAGCCAAAGTGGGCATTTGACCCGCATTGACTATATAGAGATCACCAAGCTGGGTGACAAGGATGGTCCTACATCCATTTCCACCCGTAACCTAGGCATGCAAAACCTAATTCTGGTGGACGAAGGCCACCGGGGGATGGGTAAGGCCGAAGAGGATGGCTGGTACAAGCAACGCTCCATGCTGACCGAGCAGGGCTTTGCGTTTGAGTATTCGGCAACCTTCCGCGAGGCCGTCACAGCTGCTGCAAGCTCTAGGATTGAGCAGGCCTATGCCAAGGCGGTGCTGTTTGATTACTCGTACAAATACTTTTACGAAGATGGCTACGGCAAGGATTACCGGATTTTCAATATTCCAAAGTCCCAAGAGGACGTGGAGTTTTTGTACCTGACGGGTTGCTTGCTGACGTTTTACCAACAGCTTGCACTGTATGAAGAGCGCAAGGCTCAATACGCAGAGTTCAACCTGGAAAAGCCACTTTGGGTGTTTGTGGGCGGCAGTGTCAGCAAGGCCGTTGCCAGCAAAAAAGTCAAAGGCAAAGTCGTTGAAGAGGTGGATGAAACTGCCTCAGACGTGGTGCAGGTTTTGAGCTTTTTGGCTCGGTTTCTGGCAGATCCAGACAGGGCTAAAAATGCGGTTCAATCTTTGTTGACGAAAAAGGGCGACGAGACGGGCCTGGTCAGCAACAACGTGGATATTTTTCACGGGGCGTTTTTGTACTTGCTGCAACAGATGCAGTCGGGCAAAACGGTTGAAACCGTCCATTCAGACATCTTGGCCAAGCTGTTCAACAACTCAGCGGGCGGTTTGCTGCAAGTGCAGCGCTTAAAGGGTGACAGTGGTGAATTGGTGTTGCTGGCTGGAGAGGCTAGTCAGCACTTTGGTTTGATCAATGTGGGTGATGCACTCGGCCTATCCAAACATTTGGAGTCATTGCAAAAGTCTGACGTCTTGCCGCCGATGTTGGTCGGGGACAGTGATTTCCTTGCCGCGCAGTTCAACAGCGTGAAGGAGTCAAGCTCGCCTATCAATCTGCTGATGGGTGCTAAAAAATTCGTTGAAGGGTGGGATTGCTGGCGTGTCAGCACCCTGGGGCTGATGCGAGTAGGGCGGACTGAGGGTTCGCAAATCATTCAGCTTTTTGGTCGTGGCGTGCGTCTTAAGGGGTGGGAGTGGAGCCTCAAGCGTTCGAGCCATGCACGGCCTATGGGTGCACCGCAATACATCAACCTGATTGAGACTCTGAATGTGTTTGGAGTGCAGGCCGACTTCATGGAGAAGTTTCGCCAGTTTTTGCTGGACGAAGGCCTTCCTACCAATGACAGTAAAGTGGTTTTCACGATTCCCATGAATGTGACACATGACTTTGGTCACAAGCTCAAGATCGTTCGGCCTAAACTCAAGGACGGCGAAGGGCGCGAATACAGCTTTAACCGCGACGGCGTGATGCCTCTCCTGGGGGAGGTGCCCGAGTACTTAACGCGCAACCGAATTGAGGTGGATTGGTACCCCAAAATCACGGCCATTGCTGCCCCTGAGGTTGGCAAACAGGCCGGTGCTGTTAATGAAAAGAATCAAGCGGTCTTTTCAGCGCAGCATGTGGCGTTCATCGATAAGGACCGCCTTTATTTTGAGCTGGAAAAGTACAAGGCCCGTGAGAACCAATACAGCTTGATCATTCGGCCTGAAAGCTTGACTGGGTTAATGTTGGACACCAGTTGGTACAGCTTGTTGGTTCCCGCTGAGCTGATGTCGCTGCAAAAATATAGCAATGTGACCGTTTGGAATCAGCTGGCGTTGGAGCTTCTCAAGAAGTATTGCAGCCGCTTTTTCGATTACAAGCGTGACGAGTTCATTCGACCAAGGCTTCGTGTCGCTGACCTAGATGCCTCCCATGAAAATCTTCCCCAGCTTGGTGAGTCATATACGCTGACAGTGGATGCCAGCGAGACTCAGCTGATTGCAGATATAAAAAAATTACAAATTGATGTAATAACTGCGCAAAAGTCAAAGGCCAAACGATTGCTCTTGGATGTCGGACAGTTGAAGGCGTGCATTCTTGGAAACCATCTCTATCAGCCGCTGCTATCAGCTAAGCGCGGCACTCCCGTCAGCGTTTCTCCAGTGGCATTGAATGAAAGTGAAACAGGTTTTGTCAGTGCTCTTATGGGATGGCTAGACCGCGAAGAAGCTAGGCTCGAAAATGAGAATACGACCATTTATTTGTTGAGAAACAAATCTAAAGGCAGTGGGATAGGATTTTTTGAAGCCGGAAATTTTTATCCTGACTTCATTCTTTGGGCTGTCAACGGATCAAAGCAAGTTGTTTTGTTTATTGAGCCACATGGCATCTCGCATGAAGGCCCCAAACACCCTAAGGTGAAATTTCATAAAACAATCAAAGATATTGAAAAACGCTTAGGGGATAAAGATTTGCGATTGGAGAGCGCGATCGTGACTCCAACCAATTTTTCAAGTGTTAGAGATCGAGGGTTGACCAAACAAGATTGGGTGGATAGCCATGTTTACTTCATGTTGGACTTGAGTGCGACAGGGAATCCCGACTTCATCGACAACTTGATGCGCTTGGTTACGCAATAAAGATAGCCTTGGTTTGAATATGAAAAAAGCCACAGAATTCGCGATGCATACGGATTTCTTGCCATCGTTGCGTGCTTTAGCTCAGAATGGAGGGCCAGGAAAACGTGCTGCAGATACTGCATTGAAGGCATGGGAGAGGTCGCAGAAGGATGGGATTTCTTTTGATGAGGTATTTGAAGGTATACCTTTAACCAACCATGGTGAAAACCGAATCAATAATTGTCGAAAATTTGATCTCACAGGTTTCGCCAGATTGGTCACGGCCTACAGCAAAAACATTTGTGTTTTCCTTTACATAGGTGATCACACTTCCGTTGATTCATGGCTGGATAAGAACCGTGGGCTAGACATCATCGGTCGCTCAGACGGTAAGAAAACTCTGCTTGCGCCTGTTTATGTTTCAGATACCAAAAATGATGATGTGGGCGTTATAGATTCGTCTATTGATCTTCAAAGCAACGGTCCAATCATTAATCAATTAGATGAAGCTGATTGTGCTATTTTGCTTGCTGGGTTATCAGCGGAGATGATTGCAGTAATTCAGTCTATAGAGGCAATCACAAGCGAAGACGAAATCCTGCAATCCATGATGCGAATGTCAGAAGGTGAGCAAACTAATGCACTTTTAGATGTCTTGTTGATGTTGCGTGCAAGCGATAAAGTCAAAGCAAAAAACAGGATTGATCAATTTTCAGGTGCTGCGAAACTCTTATCGGATATTTCTGAAAATTCGCTGGTGGATGTTGTCTCCAGCGACAGTATTGTCATGGTTCAGGACGTTGATCCTGTGCTGTTTCAGCACTTCGTTCGTACAGCAAATTTCAAGCAATGGATGTTGTATTTACATCCGGCTCAAAGGAGCATCGTTGATCGAAGTTTTGATGGTCCTGCAAGGCTCGCAGGTGTTTCTGGTTCTGGAAAGACGTGTGTTGTTGTTCATCGTGCCATTCGGCTGGCTCGTGCTGAACCAAACAAGTCAGTACTCATCATTACTTTAAATGACGCACTAGCAAAACTCATCAACGATCTCGTTGTCGCGCAATGTGGTGACTTAAGTCCTGCCAACATCCAAATCAAATCAATTTTTCAACTTTGCGCAGAACATCTTGCGCAACTTGAGCCAGGTAAAGAGGACTATTACTCACGTCGAACAACAGTCAAGAATCAATTCGCAGCATCTGAACATATTGATGAAATATGGCGTGAATACTTCTACTGTGAAGCCAATAATCGATCTGCTGACGTCATGTTGGATCTGATCAAAACACTGGCTGTTCGGGGCATCAGCGCCCAAGATTACATTCGTCAAGAACTTGATTACGTACGTAGTGCTTTCCCGCTTGGAAAACGAGTGCAGTACCTAAAAATGGAACGTACTGGTCGAGTTATTCCATTGATAGAGCAATACCGAGTTTCCGTTCTTGATGGATTGGTCGGCTGGGAGCAAAAGATGGCCGCTGTCGGTGCTGTCGATGATCTCGGTATAGTGACCGCTCTGTACAAGCACATACACTCAATCGCTCCGAAGTTTCATCACACATTGGTTGATGAGGTGCAAGATCTTGGTACCCTTGAGCTCGAAATTATTCGAAAGTTGACGTTCAGTGGTCAAGATGATTTGTTCCTATGCGGGGATGCTGCTCAATCAGTTCAAACAAAACATGCTGACTTCAAATCAGTGGGAATTGTTATTCCCCCAAGAAATAGCATCAATCTTAAGCAAAACTATCGTAATAGCAGTCAAATTTTATCTGCTGCACAGGACGTACTGACAAAGTCCTTTGAAAGAATTCCTTCGGGGACTGTTGATATTGAAATTCTTCCTCCAGAGTACGCAAATTTCAGTTCGCCCAGCCCTGCTTTGTTGCGAGCGGATTCATTAAAGGAAGAGTTGGCACTGGCATTGGCCTATGTTGATGAGGTACTGCCAAAAAGCGAAGCGAAGAAAGCATGTGTTGCCCTTTGTGGATTTACTCAAAATTCAGTCGAAGAGTTGGCCTTAAGCCTCGATTTGCCTGTTTTATCTGACACATCCGATATTTCATCTGGCCATTTGTTTTTATCAGATCTTGAGCAGACAAAAGGGTTTGAATTTGATCTGATGCTTATTCTTAATTGCTCTGCTGGTGTTGTGCCCCATCCTCAGTTACCAGAGGAGGAGTGGTTCAGAGATTTGAGTAAGTTGTACGTCGCCTTGACACGAGCAAAGACCGAGCTCGTGGTCAGTTATTCCGGTGACTTTTCCTCCTTTTTGAAGGAATCACTTGCTAAATTTAATCTCGGTATCTGGAGCGACTATGGTCTCGTGCCAAAAGATTTGCGTTCAGTCGAGATACCTGATGCTGCGCTTGAAAAAATTGGTGATCTGTTTAGATGGAACGTTGAAGGTAAGGATTTTCTGAAATTGAGAGATGCAATTGGGCTCTCGATTCCAGCACAGGATGCTATTTTGCAGCGTGTCACTGGACGTGAACGGACTGAAGGGCGTACTAGTGGCAGACGCAAACAACTTGAATGGCGCACTTTCAGTCAATTCATGACTGCAATGCAGAACAAACAAAATTCGATTTCAGTTATTAGTTCCGAGGTTTGGGAGGAACTTAATTTGAGATTCAGCAGCTTTATACAAAATAGCCTAAGAATTTTACCGGCACTAAATTCATCCTCCAAGGAAGCACTGTTGGTAAGTAGTGACTTGCCGACGAGCATCTCCTCAACTGAAAATCAATCAAAGACGATTTTGAAGTTATTTCGCCCGCCCAAAATTTCAGACTATTCAACCAGAACCCATGCTGCTTACATGATCGCTTGCCTTCTGATTGCGCAGGATGTTACTGATGTGAATGAATTGGCTGTTGGCAAAGCTATGTCTTCAGATGTACTCCAGTTTTTGCTGAACACACCTCCGATTAGGTTTTGGGTAGAGCGGGGGTGGATGCGTATCCATAAGGCTAATTCGTCGATTTATCTTTTGACTAAGTCAGGAGTTGATGAGTGCAAATTGCGGCTATCAACCACGATTACTCAGAATAAAGGTAAAACAGGTAGTAATTTCTCTAAAGAGCGGATTGATGCTTTTCGTCAAACGATTTTGTGCGGCCCAAGTTCAATCGCGGTGAGTCAAGGGCATAAGTACATTGAACGCTCGTTCACTAAATACATGTAACGAAACGCTAGACAGTCTCTGTTCATTTAATGCCCAAAGATTGTTAGTCAATTGCCATAAGGATTGTTCGGGTTGTCTTGGTTAAAGGTGTTTCCAGCGTCAAATGGGTTGTTGATGCTTTCCGGTTAAAGCGGCTGCCATATTTACCGAGTCGTCCCTGAGAAACCCCTGAAACCCGCATGAATGCTGGCTTTCAGGGTCATTCCCAATTCTCAAAACTCCCATGCTGACATTCAATTGAGCCTGTTTTCTGGGAGTTCTTGAGGCACATATGTCCATCACCGCCGATTTCTTTCGCAACCGCTTCGATCAAATGATCGATCTGCGTCATCCACTGGCCGTTTTGGCCAACCGCATTCCTTGACAAGAAATCGAAGCTTCTCTGGCCCACCACTTTGCCCGCCAAGTGCGCGCTGGCAAGAAGATCGAAGACTCGGACTTGTTTGGAGCAACCGAAGTGATTGCCGGTGCTGGCGTCTCCAAAGCCGGACGCCCCCGAGTTCGACACTTCCCCCCTGTTTTTCGCTCATTTCGAGGGGTGGCCTCCATATGAATCAATCACTTAGCCGTGGTTTCTTGGATTTTCTTGTAGTGTAAACATTTGTTAGTTGGTGTAGTTCCCCCTTTCGCTCCATTTGCTACACTTGCACCATGTTCATCAAACTCGCTCGCGCCCGTGGTCACACCTACGCTCAAATCGTAGAGTCCTACCGCGACGCCAACGGTCAGCCTCGCCAGCGCAACTTGCTCACCCTCGGCCGTATCGACGAGAACAACGGGCAGATCGACAAGATGCTGCAAACGCTTCTCAAGGCCCGTGGCCATGGGTCCGTTGATACCGCCACCCCGCAGGTGCAGTTCGAGTCGGCCCTGTCTCTTGGCGATGTCTGGGCTTTGGACCAACTCTGGCGCGAGATTGGCTTTGACTGCCTGGCTGGTGTTTTCCGCCGTGCCCGCTTTTCCATCGCGGTCGAGCAATCCATTCGCGTCATGGTCTTCAACCGCCTGTGCGATGCCGACTCCAAACTGGGCACTCTGCGCTGGCTGCAAACCGTCTCCATGCCCGGGGTGGATCCGGCCAAGATCACACATCAGCACTTGCTGCGCAGTATGGATGCGCTCATGGACCATCAGCAGGCGGTTGACGACTGCGTGGCCCACCTGCTGCGTCCCTTGATCGATGACGCGCTCTCCGTTGTCTTCTACGACCTGACCACCATCCGCGCGGCAGGCCACAGTGTTCAAGACGGCGATGTGCGGCACTTTGGCATGTCCAAAGAAGGCACGGTGGCCCGCCAGTTCATGCTGGGTGTGGTTCAAACGGCCGACGGCATGCCGATCTACCACGAGGTATTTGACGGCAACACGTCAGAAGCGCCCACCCTTTTGCCAACGGTGCGCAAGGTGCTGGCGCGTTACCCGCACATCCGCCGCTTGGTGATGGTGGCTGACCGGGGCTTGCTGTCTGTCGACAACCTGGCCGATCTGAGCGCCATCAGTCTGCCCGATGGGCAACCGTTGGAGTTCATCTTGGCAGTGCCGGGTCGCCGCTACGGGGAGTTTGCCGAGTTGCTGCAGCCCTTGCACGCCGCCGCTGAGCCCGAGGGCGAGACGGTGGCCGAAACCTCTTGGGAAGGACTGCGTTTGGTGGTGGCTCACAACCCGCAACGGGCTCAGGAACAAACAGACAAACGTACAGCGCGCATTGCGGCGTTAGAAGCCCGGGCCAGAGACTTGGCCAACAAACTCGATGGACAAGACGCCGGGCAAAAAAAGCGCGGACGCAAGCTCAGCGACTCGGGGGCCAAAGCACGTTTCTTTCAAGAGGTGGCCGAGGCCCATTTGTCCAAAATCATCAAGGTCGACCTCAAGTCCGATTTGTTCGCGTACGACATTGACGCCAAGGCATTGGCCCGCGCCCAGATGATGGACGGCAAGTTGCTGCTAGTGACCAACGTGGCGGACCTTGAACCTGCCCAGATCGTGCAGCGTTATAAGAGCCTGGCCGACATTGAGCGGGGTTTTAGGGTGCTCAAGTCCGAGATTGAGATCGCGCCGGTCTATCACCGACTGCCTGAGCGCATCCGCGAACACGCCAGCATATGCTTCATGGCCTTGATTCTGTACCGCGTGATGCGTCAGCGTCTGAAGGCGGCGGGCCATAGCGCCTCGCCCGAAAGCGCATTGGCGCAATTGAGAAAAATTCAACGCCAAAGCGTTGCCATCAACCAGGGGGTGCCGGTTTCAGGCATCTCCAATATCCACCGCGAGCAGGCCGACTTGCTGGCGGCGATGAACATCAGAAAGCCCGTGCCGGATGCGCAATTGAGTCTGTTGTAGTGGAAACTTTGAAGTGGTTTCTAATGAAATCAAGCACTTAGCGCGTTTCGTGTCGAACTCGGGGGGTCTCAACGCCGACACCGTCGGCACCTGTTGGCAGGACGCATGTTCTGGCCTTCCTCGAAGGAAGGCCAAGGAGTGAATGTCTTGAAACCCAACCAACGCGCCACGGTGATCACGCTGCTGCAGCGCAACACGCCCCAGCGCGAGATTGCCCGCATCACCGGCATCGACCGCAAAACCATTCGCAGCTACCACACCCGCTGGCTGCTTGATCCTTCAAACTCCCCCGGGGTGACCACCGGCTCTGAGGCCGTGACCCCTCAAATTCCCCCACCCTGGCCACCGGCTCTCGTTTCCACTTCCTCCAGCCTGTGCGAAGTCCACCGCGTCTTCATTGAGGCCCAACTTCGCCTTCGCCGCAACGCCACCGCCATCTTCCAAGACCTGGTCGATGCCCACGGCTATTCAGGGGCCTACAACTCCGTCAAACGCTTTGTGCGCGCCTTGCGCAAGAAGACGCCCGAGCAGTTTGATCGCCTGTCCTTTTTGCCCGGCGAGGAGA